>NZ_VPDB01000061.1:0-18243 GCF_013417925.1 Acinetobacter sp. YH12218 | reverse complement strand
GTGCAGGGCGAGGTGAAGGCTTTGAACTGAGAACCGACCAATGGGGTGCAGTGCGAGCAGGACAAGGGCTCCTTGTCAGCACACACCCACAACAACAAGCAGCGGCAATGCACCTCGACGCACAAGCGGCGAAAGAACAAATCGAAGCCAACTTAAACAGCAGTAAAGCCTTAAGTGAAGTGGCGAAAAATCAACAAACTGACCCACTTGAAGTCTTGGATAATTTAAAAAACTTCCTTCGGCAAATCGAAAAAGGCAGTAAAGAAAAAGCTGATGCCTTTAAACAAGCCTTAATGATTTTATCTGCACCAAACTCAATTGCTGTAAGTAGTCAGGAAGATGTTCATCTTTCAGCAGATGGACAGATCAGCCAAAGTGCAGGGGATAGCATCAACCTCAGCAGTCAAAAATCCTTAATTGCCCATGCACAAAGCAAGATCAGTCTATTTGCAGCACAAGAGGGATTACGTGCTTATGCAGGCAAAGGCAAAGTTGAAATCCAAGCCCAAGGAGATGGGGCAGATTTGATTGCACGAAAGGGTATTCAAATTATTTCCACAGAAGATAAAGTTGAAATCAAAGCGAGCAAAAAAATTGTTTTAGTTGCGGGTGGTAGCCAGATTGAAATTAGTAGTGCGGGTGTATTGCCTACTACGGCTGGTAAGTTTGAGGTGAAGGCAGGGCAGCATCAATTTTTAGCTGGGCAAACGCAGAGCGCTGATTTAGGCGTGATGCCTAATATTTGTGTTGAGTGTTTGATATCATCTCTGAAAAATTTAACCTTTTTTATAAAAGGCTAAACAATGAATACATATATTTTAATTGATCTGCTGCAGTATAAGCAGGCAAAAAAAGCATTAAACGGTTTTGATTTTAAATATCTTTTTGAAAAATTTAATAATCCTAAAATATTAGAATTTTCTCCTGTGCTAGCTGTGTATAACGAGAACATTTTAAACCAGTTCAATGAATATATTGTTATCAGTAGCCGGTTGGAAATGGATGAAGTCTTAAATGCGCTGTTTAAAAAATGCTTCAGTTTTTCCAATTTTGAGAATTCAATGTGCAAACTGTATGAGCCATTTACTGTATTTTCATTATTTGACATTTTAAATGTTGAGCAGAAACACATTGTATTTTCAGGTTTTGAATCGTTTACGGTTCTTTTTAATGGAGAAATCCGTTCGCATTTTTATCAGAGTACAGACTGTTTAAAAACGTTGATCATGCTTGAGGATGCGCAGTTCGAATCGATTTTCGAAAAAAGAATAGAATACTTTAAAATAAATTTTTGCAAAAAAAATAATGCAGATTTTTATCAAATTTCAGCAATCGTTGATTATGCACTGCAATGCGAGATACTGGAAATCCCTTATATTGAGCGATTTGTCATTGCTGCGCAGAAAATAAAATTTGATGTGAATAAATTCAACCGGGAATGTCCGTTTTTGAAAGACCCTGATGAACCCGATTTAATGAAAATATTACAATTAGAAAGTTATATGGTGGCCGCTGATGTCTGATCCATTTGAACAAATAAGAAAAGAAATGGCGAATAAACAGAATGCCATCACCAATTGCAAAAAGAATGAGGTTTTGCTGGAACTAGCGAGTAAACCGATTCCAAACAGCTATATGTATATGTGGGGCTATCCTCACGGCAGCCCGTATACAGCGGTTAAAGTGCCTTTATACCGTCTGCATATGTATACCAAGGATAAAAAAGGATATTACTTTAAAGTTTGCAGATTCGGCCCACGCTGCGTAATCGACAAAAAAGGCAATACCATTTTGTCAGTCGCCGGACTGGCGGATCAGCAGGTTCATAAATTGACCTGGTACAAAGAATATATTCTACATAGTACAGATAAAGCCGAGAACGGCGCTTGGATTGTGACAGGAAATTTCCTCATTCACGATGGGCCGGATACCTGCTCAATGGATGATATGTATGGTACAGCAGGCTGTTTAGAAGTTTTTGGACATAAAGGATTTAGTGTGTTTAACCAAAAAATGCTGGAATTGTCGGGTGAAAGTGAGCTTAAGAAGGTCAAAGCGAAAATTACCTATCACAAAGCGGTCAGACCAAAAATCAAAGATTACAACATTTATGACACGCGGACGGGCGAACTTTATAACAGAGGAATTTTATGAACATATATCTGAATTTAAAAATTTTTATATTATGCTTTTTTGCCAGCACGCTTTCCTACGCAAACTGCAGTTTCAGCGCTCAAGAAAAACATGAATTGAATGTTTATAATTACGCATTTGTGCAAATGCACAGCGCAGCAAGAGGCGTTGCTAGAGCTAAATTTGCCGAACAGGATTTAAAGAAAAATTTTCTGAAAAAAATTGCGCCCTCTGTGCACTTAATCTGTGGATTAGAATCTCGTATTTATATACTGGAGGAAAAAAACAAAGAGGTTGGGCTTATTGCGCTTAAATTTAAGAATAGCAGAGATAGAGATGTTTTTCGCAATGAGCTGAATGCTAGTCAGGGGCGGATCAATAATATTATTATGAAGCGCTATGAAATGGATGTAATCGGAAATGCGATTTTTTTATATTATGGAACCTATAGTTTTATCAATTCAAAGTTTAGAACTTTAGATGCGCAAGTAGCGAATCATTAGAATTTATTCCACCAGTTAAACTAGTTTTACTGGTGGTTTTTTTTGAATGGTTGAATTTAGTTTTTGGGGCGGAATTTTAATGGCTGAATAATGCGTGAATACTGGAAGATATTCCGTATGGTGGCGCGAACTGATATAAAAAAAATACTTAAATATAGATGTAGTATTTGATTGAGCTACAGTATTTTAGGTCAAAATAAATTATAATGTGATTGGGCTGTGTTGCACAAAGATTTCATAACTATATGATTTTAAAAGTTTTGATTGTTTTTTGATCCAAAATTAAATTTATTTAAATCAGATGCTTACATATTTATGCAACAAAGCCATGTGATTGCTAAAAAATGATTATCTCATCATCCTGATAATGCATATTTTCAAAGTGATGCTGTTCAGTATGATCAATATAGGGTTACTCAAATTAGAGAGAGTAGGCCATTAAAATGAAGAAGAATATATTAGTTTTTATGATGCTCATTAGCTCGCATGTATATGCTGATGACGAAAAAATAGCATATTTATACGAGAAAAATAAACAAGCGCTTTTTTTAGGTGGGTGTAATAGGGGAGTTTTTCCATTTAATAGTACTGATTTTTCTAACATAAAAGATCTAACCTTAAAATATAAGTTGGAAAAAATTCATCGAAATTATGAAGAGCCTACATCGTTTAATTTTCTGATCGAAAATAAGGAAATTACAATGTACGGTGGAGGAGATGAAGTTGTAAGTAAGCTTTGTAATATGGAAAGTTCTAGAGAAATTAAAATTAATTATTATAAAATTGAAGGGTCTAAAAAATTATATTACTATATAGATGAAATTTAAATTTGTATTTAGGCTTAGTGAGGTTATTTCTTTTAATTATTTATAAAATATCTAAATCTAGTGGATATAAAATAATACATTGATAATTATTTTAAATGAAATACTTATGAAATTCATTTTTTATAGGAATTAGTTTTTTGTAATAATATTTATTTAAAGAGTGTGATTGTCTATTAAAAAATAAACCCGCATTAAGCGGGTTTATTTCAATCTCAAAAGAGATTACATATTAGGATAATTAGGACCACCGCCACCCTCAGGTGTTACCCAAGTAATGTTTTGAGACGGATCTTTGATGTCACACGTTTTACAGTGTACACAGTTGGCCGCGTTAATTTGGAAACGTTTAGAACCGTCATTCTCTTCCATAATTTCATAAACACCAGCAGGACAGTAGCGCTGAGCAGGCTCATCCCATTTTGGTAAGTTCACATGTACAGGAATAGAAGCATCTGTCAATTTCAAGTGAGCAGGTTGGTTCTCTTCATGTACCGTATTTGATACGAATACTGAAGACAAACGGTCAAATGTAATTTTACCATCTGGTTTTGGATAATTCGGTTTGAAGTTCGCAGCATCGACAGTTTTTAAAGCGCTGAAGTCGGGCTGTAAGTCATGCAGCGTGAACGGCACTTTAAAGATGTTTTGATCAACAAAGTTGAACGCACCACCCATCCATTGACCAAACTTATGCATAGCAGGGCCGAAGTTACGAGAGTTATATAACTCTTCTTTCAACCAGCTGTTGTTGAACTTGTCTGTGTACGCAGTTAACTCTTTAGCGAAGAAATCTTCACCTTCAGTCACACGTGCAATGGCAAGGTCACCACCTTTTTCCACACCCGCAGCAATCGCTTCAAATACAGCTTCACCGCACAGCATGCCTGATTTCATTGCTGTATGAGAGCCTTTGATTTTCGCAAAGTTTAGGAAACCTGCGTCATCACCAATTAAGCTACCACCTGGGAAAGTGAATTTAGGTAGTGAGTTGAAGCCACCTTTTACAACCGCACGTGCGCCATAAGAAATACGTTTACCACCCTCAAGATATTGCTTGATCAGTGGATGTGTTTTCCAGCGCTGCATTTCCATAAATGGATACATGTGTGGATTGGTGTATGACAAGTCAACGATCATACCTAATGTCACTTGGTTGTTTTCAGCGTGGTATAACCACCAACCGCCTGAAGAACCTGTTTCACTTAAAGGCCAACCTGCACCGTGCATCACCAAACCTGGTTTGTGCTTAGCAGGATCGATTTCCCAAAGTTCTTTAATACCAATACCGTAATGTTGCGGATCAGCATCCTTATCTAAGTTGAACTGAGCAATCAGACGTTTACCTAAGTGACCACGACAGCCTTCAGCAAATAATGTGTATTTGGCATGAAGTTCATAGCCAGGAGTAAAGTTATGCGTTGGTTCGCCATCTTTACCAATGCCCATGTCACCAGTCTGAATGCCTTTCACAGTACCATCTTCATGGTAAAGGATTTCAGATGCTGCAAAGCCTGGGAAAATAGACACTTCTAATTCTTCAGCTTTAGCACCTAACCAGCGAACCACGTTACCTAACGAAATAACATAGTTGCCATCGTTATGCATGGTTTTAGGCACCATCCAATGCGGTGCTTCTTGTGATTTTTCATCAGACAATAAGAAATAGGTTTTATCTTCAGTCACAGGCACATTTAACGGTGCGCCTTGTTCTTTCCAATCTGGGAACAATTCATTCATCGCGCGAGGTTCGAGCACAGCACCTGATAGAATATGCGCACCCACTTCGGAGCCCTTTTCCACGACACAAACGGACAGATCGTTTAGGTTATTTTCAATTGCAAGTTGACGAATTTTAATCGCAGCAGATAGGCCGGCAGGACCTGCACCGACGATAACTACGTCAAACTCCATCGATTCACGTTCGATGTGTTCCATGTAGGACTCCTCATATTTCGGAAGGTGGCATCCATTCAATTCATTTAAATGGTGCTGCCATGAGTGTTCTTAATGCCCAGACACAATTTTTCTATCGTGTCTTTGATATTGTGGGCTAGTATAGTTTTAAACCGAGTTCTAGCCAATTGGCTGAATCATATTATTTTTCCGTCACTAAGGTATTTATTAGGCGGATGAAGCAGCAATTGAACGAAAACCCGACGAAAAAATTCATTAATAGGGATGATAGAAATTTAATGAACATTGCACAATACTTAAAAGATGGACAGTCCGGTCACAAAAGGTCAATCCCCCCATTAGATCAATGGCATCCAAAGCATTGTGGTGCAATGGATTTGAAGGTTTTAGCCAATGGAGAATGGTGGCACGATGGTCAATTGATCAAGCGACAAGCGCTCATAGATCTGTTCTCAACCGTGCTTTGGAAAGAAGATGGGAAATTCTATTTAAAAACCCCTGTGGAACAAATTGAAATACAGGTGGAAGATGAGCCTTTATTTGTCAATCAGGTGGATCACGTTGAGATTGACGCTAAAAACTATATTCAATTCACCACAACCACCCAAGACCTGATTATTGTTGATCAGGAACATCCGATTTTTATGCGTGAATATCAGGGTGAACTACGTCCTTATGTGCATGTTCGTTTTGGTATAAATGCCTTAATTCAACGTGCAGCTTTTTTTCATTTAGTCGAGATGGGTGAGCTGCTTGAAAATGAGCAAGGGGAGTCCATTTTAGTGTTACAAAGTGGTGATTTGCACTTGCAATTAGGCACCTGAGGTTTAAGCTTTCCACCTTGTCATTCTGAATCTAAATTAAAGTGACCCTATGACCGCCATTCATCCCATTTACCCCTTAAATGTACCCATGCCAAAAGCGACTGCTGATGCGCCTATTGGGGTATTTGACTCAGGTATTGGTGGTTTGTCTGTTGCGTTGGAAATTGCACGTTATTTACCGAATGAACGGATTGTTTATTTTGCAGATACGGCACATGTCCCTTATGGACCGCGTCAAGATCAGGACATCCGTGAACTGACTGCACATGCGATTGAGTGGTTATACCGTCAGGGGTGTAAAGTCGCGGTGGTGGCATGCAATACGGCATCGGCATTTAGTTTGGATTATTTGCGTGAACACTACGGTGAAAATTTTCCGATTATTGGCTTGGTTCCAGCCTTAAAACCCGCGGTATTACAGACCAAAAGTAAAACTGTGGCTGTCCTCGCAACGCCTGCGACTTTTCGGGGTAAATTAATCAAAGATGTCATGCAGCGATTTGCTGAACCTGCAGGGGTGCAAGTTTTGTCAGTGACTTCTTTGGAATTGGTGCCCTTTGTTGAAGCGGGGGCGCAAATGACTGAGCCTTGCCTGCAGACATTAACTGAGATATTACAGCCAGTTGTAGATGCAGGTGCAGATTATTTAGTGCTTGGATGTACGCATTACCCCTTCCTAAAATCGGCAATTCAGTATATTTTTGGTCAGAAGCTGACATTAATTGACTCAGGATTTGCGGTTGCACGACAAACAGCCCAAATTTTGATTAAAAATGAGTTATTATTTGAGCATAACCGCCAAGATTCACTGCGTATCGAATGTTATGTCAGTGGAAATAATGCGGAAAACTTAACACCTGTGGTAGCACGCTTAATTCAAGATGATCAAATCACTTGGAAAATCTGCAATATTCAGGCGGCAAGTTTAGAATTTTAATCATTGTGATTGAACGATTTTAGATAAAACAATTTAAATCTATTTGGGGTAGTCATGCTGTATGTTTCAGCAACCACTTTTTTGAGTGCTGGATATAGCGTGCAACGGGAAGAGGATCTCTAATGCTCGATAAGCGTTATCAAGTATTCATTTCCACATCTGGCAGTGAAATGCAGCCAGAACGGATCATATTGGCACAGACTCTTGTAGGGATGGGTTTTTTCTCTTGGGGGTTGGAACAGCGCACACCATTAAGTACGGCTTTTGCGCGTCGTCAAATTGATGACTGTGATTATGTGGTGATCTTACTGGGTAGTCAGTATGGCGAGCAGTCTGTTTCAGGTGTGGGTTATATGCACCTTGAATATATTTATGCAGTGACGAAACAAAAGCCGGTCATTGTGTTTATGCATGAAGATCCAAATTCACGTGATCTTTCTTTGCATGATGAAAAGTCTGAGCTACGTGAAAAATTCAAAGACTTTCGTAAGCTATTGCAAAATGAAGTGGATCAAGTCTTTAGCTATCGAACCTTGCGTGATTTAGAAATGGCAGTTCGATTGAACATGCCACAAATGCTAGAACGCTATCCTGTTACAGGTTGGGTGCGCCCACAGAATACTCAAGCTTTACATGATGAAATTGATCGTTTAAAAGCCCAGTTAGTTCAACTCGAAACAGAGTCTGGAAAACGCGAAGTTGATCCATTCCTATCTTTACCAAAAGTGTCGATGCATGAACTATTTTCATTTGAATACCGCATGCACGCTTATCAAGATGGTAATTTCAAAGAATTAAAAGTACAGAAGAAAATGACGTGGGCGCAGCTCTTGTCGATTTTAGGCGCAACCTTTGTTAATCCAACCCCTGAAGAATTCTTCTCTAAACGAATGAATGAGTTTTTGAATGAAACAGGTTTGGATGATGCTCGTATTGAGATGCCGCGTGCACATGCGGTTGCGCGGGCACAAGTGAATATTCGTGCTTTACACAGCATTAAAAGCCAGATGCGGCAGAATGACTGGATTGTGCCCAATGGCCGAGATGACCGTCAGCGGATGTTGTGGCAAGTGACCAGTAAAGGTCAAAAATTACTGGAAAGTAATTTGTTGGATAATGATCGGGTTTTCCAATTTAAAACTGTATATTAATCTGTTTTATAAAATAGATAAAAAGCTGCTACATTAGCGTCATTCAAATTGATGGAAAAAGCGTAATGTTGCCTGTCGAGAAAGCTAAAGTCACCATTATTCTGGCGAATCTAGGTACGCCTGATGCGCCAACTGTGCCCGCAGTGCGTCGTTTTCTGCAACAGTTTTTGTCAGATCAGCGGGTGATTGAAATTCCAAAACCGATTTGGCAATTGATTTTGCGTTTGTTCATTTTGCCATTTCGACCAAAGCGTGTGGCGCATGCCTATGACATGGTTTGGGGTAATGATTCGCCCATGCGTGAAATTTTATTTGAGCAAGTTGCCGCAGTAAAACAGCATCTCACAGCAAAATATCCAGAATTTGAACTGAATGTGATTCCGGCCATGACTTATGGTAATCCAGGGATTTCTACCGCTTTAGCGCAATTGGCTGAGCAGCCTCAAGACCACATTCTATTATTTCCGTTGTTTCCACAGTATTCAGCAACATCTACGGCACCTTTATACGATGCCATTGCTAAATGGATTCCACAGCAGCGTAATTTGCCGGGTCTGAGCATTATTCGTGATTACTATCAGCACCCGCTATTTATTCAAGCTTTAGCGCAAAGTGTGCGTGATTATCAAGCGGAGCATGGGGTCGCGGATAAGTTATTGATGTCTTTTCATGGCATTCCACAGCCTTATGCAGACAAGGGTGATCCCTATGCTGACCGTTGCCGTGTAACAGGACATTTAGTCGCGCAAGCGCTTGGTTTAACTGAAGATCAATATGAAATCAGTTTCCAATCGCGCTTTGGTAAGCAAGAATGGGTGAAACCTTATACTGATGCCACTTTGGACGCATGGGGCAAACAAGGCGTGAAATCGGTACAGGTTATGAGCCCTGCATTTTCAGCGGATTGTTTGGAAACGCTAGAAGAGTTGGCGCTGCAAAATGCTGAAATTTTCCAAGCTGCAGGCGGTGGTGAATATGGTTATATTCCTGCATTAAACGCGCGGGATGATCATGTCGCATTGCTCAATTTGTTACTTCAAGCTAATCTTGATGCCTTAAAGCAAACATTAGCCCATTAACGCCTTGAGGTTGTCGCCCTATGTTGCAAGTTAAAATCGTTCCCGTCACGGCATTTCAACAAAACTGTTCCATTGTTTGGGATTCCGAAACCAAAGAAGCCATTTTAATTGATGCGGGTGGGGAAGCTGAAAAGCTGAAAGCGGAAGTTGAGGCTTTGGGCTTAACGGTAAAAGCCTTGTGGTTAACGCATGGCCATTTAGACCATGCAGGTGCGGTTGGGGCATTAACCCAAGCTTGGAATGTTCCAGTGATTGGCCCGCATAAAGAAGATGCGTTTTGGTTGGACATGATTCAGGAGGTTTCTGCGAAATACGGTTTCCCGATCCCTGAAAATGTCCATGTGACCCAATGGTTGGAAGGCGGCGAAACCTTGAAGCTGGGTGCAGAAGAGTTTGAAGTTCGTTTTGCACCGGGGCATACACCAGGTCATGTCATGTTCTATAACGCAAAATATGCCGTGCTTTGGACGGGGGATGTGTTATTTAAAGGCTCGATAGGCCGGACAGATTTTCCACGCGGTAACCATCAACAATTACTCGACTCCATTCAGCGTGAATGTTTTAGCTTGCCGGATGACACGCAGTTTATTTCAGGGCATGGTCCAATGAGTACCATTGGTTATGAAAAACAACATAATCCTTTCGTTGCTGGTAAAGCGGGTTAAGCAACTAGATTGAGAAACTTAAATTAACAAAACAGGAATCCAAACGGATTCCTGTTTTATTTACCTAAATAATAGGGTTATGCACTTGAGTCCTTAGAATTGGTCTTCTTCACGGCCACCATCGGCCTGAGGTGCATCTTGTGTCGGCAGACGATATTCATCATTGGCCCATGCACCGAGATCAATCAATTTACAACGATCTGAGCAAAACGGGCGATATTCATTATTTTCCCAAGTCGTCAATGCGCCGCAGCGTGGACAATTCATGGTGGTGGGCATGCTTAACTCCAGCAAAAACGGATGATTCAATTAGGCAAATACAGTCGCAGTTGTTAGACTTATGCCGTTCTGTTTAGTTTGATCTGTTTATGCCTATTCGTCAATTTCAAGCGCAGCGTATGCGAGCTCCCCGTGATTTTCAGCCGATTGATTCCACGCCGATTTGTGTGGAAATTGGGGCTGGTAAAGGTAAACATGCATTATTGTTTTCAGCCAATCACCCTGAATTTCAATTGATTGCTGTTGAGCGGACACGTGAAAAATTTGTGGCAATGCAAAAGCAGCATCAACTTGAAGGGCAAAGCAATTTAGCTCCAATTCATGCTGATGCATTGCCTTGGGTAGTACATGCCTTACATCCTGCGCAAGTACAGCAATTCTTTATTTTGTATCCAAACCCTGAACCGCATAATCCTGCACAGCGCTGGTTAAATATGCCGTTTTTTGAATTTTTATTGTCGCGTTTGCAGCCGGGTGGTCAGATTACCTTGGCCAGTAATATTCCTGAATATATTGAGGAAGCGCAGCAGCAGTTAATCGATGTTTGGAAGCTGCCTTTTATCAAAGAACGCATTGCAGAGACTTCAGCACGCACGCATTTTGAAATTAAATATCTTGAACGTGGTGAACTCTGTCAGCAGTTAATCATTACCAAGCCTGTAGATTACACCACACGTTTTGATGATTTTCAGCCACTACAAGGCAAGCAACCCACCGAAGCATCTGCGGAATAATTGGGCATGACTCAGCGTATTGCAATTATTGGTGCAGGTCCGGCAGGCTTGATGGCGGCTGAAGTCTTAAGTCAGCATGACTATGAGATACATGTTTATGAGCAAAAGCCTTCAGCGGCGCGTAAATTTCTCATGGCAGGTAAAACGGGGTTAAATATTTCCCATGCCGAACCTATAGAACAATTTGTGCAGCGCTATGATCAAGTGGAATGGCTGAGTCCATGGGTTAAGCAGTGGGATGCCGCATGGATTCAACAATGGATGATGGGGCTAGGTATTGAAACCTATATTGGTTCATCTGGTCGGGTCTTTCCTATTGAAATGAAAGCTGCGCCTTTGCTGCGTTCATGGTTAAAACGTCTCAGTCTCAACGGGGTGCAGTTTCATTATCGACATCAAGTTTTGGACTTACAGTCCAATCAGCTGACGATTCAAAACCTTGTTGATGGATCAAATCAAGCGCTTGGCTTTGATGCGATTATTATGGCGTGTGGGGCTGTGTCTTGGTCACGTTTAGGCAGTGATGGCGCATGGCAAAAATGGCTACAGCCTGAGAGCATTGAAGCTTTTCAGGCCAGTAATGCAGGCGTGGAACGCGTTTGGTCGAAGTTCATGCAGCCTGTGTTTGGACAGCCTTTAAAGCGAGTCAATGCATGGGTCGAGCAAGCCGAGCCGACCCAAGGCGATATCATCATTTCACACTATGGACTGGAAAGTGGATTGATCTACAAACAAGGTCGAGCACTGCGTCAACAGGTGAAATCTGCTCAGCCCATGCAGCTGACTTTGGACTTATTGCCAGATCAAAGTGTTGAGCAATTGGCAAAGAAACTACAGCCTTCGAAGAAGCAGTCTTTAACCAATGTTTGGCGTAAAGCCGGTTTAGATGCGGCGAAAGCTGCGCTGGTCCGTGAACTGGTGGATAAATCTTTGTGGCATGAGCCGGCCTTACTAGCAGCGAAAATTAAACATTTAGATATTCACCTTGATGGATTTCGCCCGATAGATGAGGCGATTAGCTGCGCGGGCGGTGTGAAGCGTTCAGTCCTAAATGATGGCTTACAATTGAAGAGCAATCCTTTTGTATTTGTCTGCGGGGAAATGTTGGATTGGGATGCACCTACTGGGGGCTATTTGCTGACAGCATGCCTTGCAACCGGTCGAGCAGCGGGTGAAGGGGTTCAAAACTATCTGGTTTCTTTGCAGAGCTAAGCGCTTCAAATTGTCACAATCTTGCTGAGGAGTTGTGATATTTTGAGATGAAATTCTTCTAAGAAAGACCACTATGCGCTTACAAGAACAATATACCGGAAGCTGCTTGTGTGGAGCGGTTTGTTATGAGATCAATGGTCCGGTCGGTGAGATCATGCAATGCCATTGTTCTCGGTGCCGCAAAGCCAATGGTACAGCATTTGCGACCAATGCCCCGATTGCTAAAGCAGATTTTAAAATTGTAGCCGGTGAGCAGTTTCTGAAACAGTATGCGTCTACCGCTACCACACAGCGCTGTTTTTGTAGTGAGTGTGGTTCGCCGATCATCAGTATAAAGGCTGAAACGCCTGATTATTACCGCTTACGTATAGGCACCTTAGATACACCTCTGACGCAGAAACCAACCTGTCATATCTTTGTCGCATCCAAAGCAGAATGGGATGATATCGCAGGTGATTTACCACAATATGCTGAACGACCATAGCGAAAATCAAGATTGAGCAATCACATCAAGGGCAGGTTTGCACCCTTGATGTTAAGTAATAAGCTCGTATCGCTCTCTCATTCATCCAAGTTGAATTTGGGTGAATAGATTGCAACAGGGTTGGAAGATTAAGGCTGTCGAGTTTTTTGTAGTTCAGGATATTGTTCCTGCCAATGTCCCAATTGTTCTTGAGCATGAATAAACTGACCGAGACCTTTGACACTATCACTAGGATTTTTTAACTCGCCATCGGCTGCTTGATTTTTCTCACGATAAATTTGTGATTGATTGTCCCAGTACTGATACATCAAGCCTTGAATATAACGGCCTTGCTCAGTTTTCATTTCGAGTTCTTTGAGCATATTCAGCGCCGACTGGATGTTGTCACGCTTACGCTGTGTAGCAAATTCATCGGTGAGTTTTCCTTCCTCACGCAGTTTCATCAGCTCATCTTCCATCTCATCGCTAATTTGACTAAAGCTCTCGTCATATTGTGTCAGTAGCGTTAAGTCGTGTAGATCATCTGGGGTCTTGGCAAAGTTTTTAATAGGATCACTATTCAGCTCTTTCATGATTTGATCATCGGAACTGATTTCACTATTTTGTTCCACCGTTTTTGATGATTTTTCACATGCAGTGAGTCCTAGCACCGTACCCATGAGGAAGATGACACTGAGTTTCTTTAAAGAGATTGGCAAGAGCATAATCGTGTCCTAATATGTTTTTCTAAAGATATAGACATGCGTGATATACGGAAAATCAATGAAATCCTGTGCAGTCTTTTGGGTTGATTCAGCCACGATATTTTCAAATTGTTGTTTCAGTTTTTGTTGTTCATCCGGGCTTAATGCTGCAATAAAACTGGTGGACAATAATCGTTTGGAAACCACGTGTTCCACTGTACCATGATGCAATTGTTGAAAGGTGGTTTCGGCAATTAATTTAAATTTTTGCTGCTGCTCAAACACTTTTTGCCATTGCCCACTATGATAACGTGGTGTGTCACCTTCGAGCTCACTCAAGACATCAGCGAGTTGTTTGACCCAATTGACTTGGATATCACGTTGGTTCCAAATCAATACAAGATCCCCATTGGGAACTAAGATACGACTGATTTCATTGAGGGTTTCAGGGGTGGCAAACCAATGAAAAGACTGGGCACAAAATACCGCTGCCACAGAATGATCATGCAGTGGAATCTGATCACTTTGGGCGGCTAAAGTTGCAATATGCGGATGTTTTTTCTGCAATTGTTGCAGCATTTCATGCACAGGTTCGATCGCGGTGATATTTTCACTGAGTGGGCGAATATACTCGAGAAATTTGCCTGTACCTGAGCCTAAGTCCACCAGATGGGCTTGAGGGGCTAAAGCTAAATGTTGTTGTAGCCACGCACTGATTTCAATCGGGTAGTCAGGGCGGGCTTGTTGATAGAGTTCAGCTGCAGAGCTAAAGCCTTGTTGTGCGGCAGGATGTATTGAATGTGTCATATTCTGCACTTTTTAATCTGTATGGCCTCTATAAAATAGCATATTCGGAACAAGATAAACTTTGAATGCAACAAGGAAGGAAAAGCGTGACGCAACAAGGACTGGAGCAAAGTACAATGGAAAAGCACATCATTTTTGAAGATGATCAAATTCGTGTCATTTTTCAGCCTGGCAGTTCTCGTGAGCTTATTTTCTCCTTCGGTGATTTGATTACCCGCGCCAAGGGCTTGAGCATCAATGCCGAGAAGTCTTTGCAAAAATATGGTTTTAATGTGATCGGTGTGATGCCGAAACAAAAATCGTGGTTTCCAGCATCGTCAATGCAACCGATGTATCAAGCCATCAAGCCGATCCTAGAGCAATTTGAGATGCGTATTGCCTATGGTGGTTCCATGGGCGGCTATGCTGCCATTAAGTATGCCAATTTATTTGGTTTTCAGCGCGTGGTCAGTATGGTGCCGCAGTACTCCATAGACCCAGAAGACATTGTCGATACACGCTATGGCATGTTCTTTCAGCCCAATCTGCATGCCAATATGCGGGTACTTGCTGAAGACGTATCGACTACACGTGAATATATCGTAGTGTATGATCCTTATTGCCCAGAAGATCGCGCTCACTTTGAAAAACTACAGGCTTTAATTCCGCATGTGCATGTGTTGCATCTGCCGTTTACAGGGCATGATGCCATTGCAGTGTTGGCGAGTTCTGAACTGTTAAATGATTTCTTGAGACATCCTTTTGATGCGCCGTATTTTTATCAAAAAATGCGTCGGGTTAAGAAAAACAGCAAATTTTATTATAGAAAAGTCATCGAAAATTTACTGACACGCCATCGTGATGCCTTGGGTGAAATTTTAAAAAGCAATTCGTTTCAGCTTGACCCTCAATTTTTTGATGCCAAACAAAAACAGACCTTATTACGAGTATTGTTTAATAACAAACAAGTCAGTGAGCAAGATCTGCAAAAGTTGGGAATCACGACCTTTTTACCTCAGGAAAATCGTAGCCTGTTACTCGATCAGTTTGATCATGGTTTAGTGTTTAACGTGATTAGCCAAAAAATTGAAAGCTATGCAGCCGGTGTGATTGCGCTGAACCATAAGTTTTTGATTCCTTTACAGCCGAAGGGCACAGGCCTGGTATACGTACAAGTCCAAGATGAGCGTTACATGGTGGTGATGAATGACCGTCAGGTAATGAAATTGGTCTTAGCTCAAGATGAGCTTGCGACTGGTATGCATCCGATTTTAATGCAGAAATATGTGGGCTATTACACGCTGAACTATAAAGAACTGCGTTTGAGTAGTGATGAATTTGGTCAAATCTTCTTTGTGGAAAATGCCGATGCATCTTGTCAGTTCGTGGTGCAACCCGAACAAATTTAAGCTCGACATTGGGTTGAAAATCCAAAGCTTGCTAATTTGTAGGAAGAGATTATGATGAGAGAAAGGCAGTATAAAAACATTCATACTGCCCAAAACATCATAAGGAATATGAGGGGTATCAGTATGCATTCAACACAGATGCTTGCTGTATTATTCATCTTAGTGCTGACCATGGGTTCAGCCTATGCACAGGGGGTTAGTTCAAGCATACTGATTTTTAGCAGCAGTATGTTATTACTTACGATACTGACCATTTATGTCATACTCAAAATTCGAAATTCACTGCAACATCATCTCGATAAACCCGCGAAATAGCGGGTTTTTTTATATGCTATTCGATTGCACTTTGCTGCATCACAGGTTTTAATCATTCACAATCGAATCTTTATAATCGGCCAGAAGGGAAGCAGCCATGAAAGCGGTATTTCTAGATTATCAGTCTCTAGATAAACAAGACTTAGATTTTAGCGGACTAGAAGCACAGTTTGATGAATTGATGCTCTATCCCGCAACAGCGGCTGCAGAGGTTGCCCAGCGCATACAAGGGGCTGATGTGATTATCAGCAATAAAGTACACATCAATGCTGAGTACATGCAGCTCAATCCGCAATTAAAACTGATCTTAATTTCTGCCACTGGCACCAATAACGTTGACCTTGTACAAGCACAGCAACAAGGCATCGTGGTGTGTAATTGCCAAGCTTATGGCACCGCTGCGGTCGCACAGCATACCTTGATGTTAATGTTGAACTTGGCGACATCATTTCGACAGTATGATCGGGCGGTCCAACAGGGAGATTGGCAAAAAGCGGATCAGTTCTGCTTACTAGATTTTCCAATTATTGAGCTGGCTGGTAAGACTTTGGGAATTGTCGGCTATGGTGAATTGGGGCAAGCCGTGGCCCATTTGGCTAAAGCTTTTGGCATGAAAATTATGATTGGTGCGCTACCGAATCGACCTATGGTGGCTGAGCGAGTGGTATTTTCTGAGATGTTAGCGCAGGTCGATTTTCTGAGTTTGCATTGCCCTTTAACTGATGAAACTCGTGATTTACTCAATCATGAAAGCTTGGCTCAAATGAAAGCATCGGCCTTTGTGATCAATTGCGCACGAGGTGGTGTGGTTAATGAATCGGCATTAGCCGAGGCATTAAAATCAGGAAAGATTGCAGGCGCAGCAACCGATGTCTTGACGGTTGAGCCACCCAAGCAGGGTAATGTGCTGCTCGACCCAAGTATTCCAAATTTAATTATTACCCCACATAGTGCATGGGGAAGCGTCGATGCGCGACAACGCATTGTGCAGCAATTGGTGGAAAATGTAGAAGCCTTTAAAGCGGGGATGGTCATTCGACAGGTGAATTAAAATCGAGTTTAAGGAACATTATTTTTGAACAATGCTCCATATAAATAGGGATGTCTATGCAGGTCGATCTTGCCAATAAAAAAAGTTTAAGATTATTTTGCATGCTGATTCTCTTTACCGCATGCATTACTTGGGCATGGTACAGTTATGTACTAAATATCAGTGAAAATCATTTATTCCAGAATCCTGATTTTGAAGTTCATAAATTCATGCCGACCTTACAAGTAGCGCTAGTTTCGGTATTTTTTATTGCGCATTTCGTCTTGGCGCTTATTGATTTTTTAAATCGCTATTGGTATTGGGGTCTATGGCTTGTTGTGGTGCCTATTATTGTGGGGCAGGTCTATTTTTCTGTCTTTGGAGAGGTTGCTCATATTGAGCATTTATCAGTCTGGGTTGACTATCCATTTTGCCTGTTGATGCTTATTCAAATCTGTACAGCATCGTTTGTACGTAGGCGATATCTCAAGCCTACTGCTTAATGCATTAATGTTTAATTTAATAGTTAAATTTCAGCATTTTTTCAAAAATTTAGCATTGAAATGATTTTTGATTTGCTCAAATTCAAGTTCAGTCTTGATACTGTTTGGCATCATGATTCGTAAATAACTTTTTTCGAGTTTAAAAGGCTCTTTGGTATTGGGTACAGGATTAAAGCCACCATTTGGGTAGATCAAATTTGTCTCATAGGCACGTAAAATCTGATCATTGTGAAAATAGAAACTTGTTAGGGATTGATTGGATTCACCAAAAACATAAAGATTAATTTTGCATTGACCATCGAGTTGATACAGTGTTGCTTCATTGCCTTCAGTCGATTTGTATTCTTCGTCATCTAGCATTTCTAAGGTTTGTAATAATTTACCTTCGGCATCATGGTTATATTGGTATGAATCGTACAATTGGGGGAAAATAGTCTGCAACTGTGGATAACTTTTCAACAATTGTGGAAAACGTTGTAAGCCAATCACAGAGCCAACACAGAGCAGAATACCAAGTAAGATACCAAATAAAATTCGCATTTTTTTCTCATTAATTCATTGTTTTTATAGGCATAGGCCAAAGACCAAAAGCATTCAATTTTGGTTTTAAAAAAGCCCAACCAAAGTTGAGCTTATAAATGTGCTGTTAAACTCTGTACACGACAAATTTCATAGGATCCTTGTCCTATCAGGCTTTTTCTTTCTTAAAATTGCTAGCACTTTCTTAAATTCTTCTTTTTTTCCAAAACCAATCAAACGTAGAATAGCCATTTGA
>NZ_VPDB01000060.1:0-18349 GCF_013417925.1 Acinetobacter sp. YH12218 | reverse complement strand
AGGTGCTGCAATGCGCAAGCTTATACATCTGTGTTATGGCGTTTTAAAACATCAGACTGCCTATCAAAGAGATTATTTATTGGTCGAATAATCTCAAAACCTGATTGACTACCAAGACGGTATCTCAAGTCCTGAATTTAAACAGCAAGCGATTGATTATGCACTATTGAGATTTATTACAATCGAAGCAGAAGACATTCTGCAAACGGCTGGTTAAGCCCAGAAGCCTTTGAACAGAAATATTTCAAGAATTTAGAGGGATTTGTTGTCCACGATACTGTCTAGGATCAGCTTGGATTAGTGACATATTCAGCTCCTACAAAATTCAATAGTAGCTGAAGATCGACTTAATGCGACAGAACCGAAATATTACCTCAAATAATTAAGGTTCGGTTACTAAGTCTGTAAAACAAACCCATTGCAGAATAGTGTTTAACTATCACTGATTTTTGTTGCTTAATACAGATTTTAACAGTGGTTACTTTTTTGGTTACTACAATGTAGAATATCACAAAAATATTTATAAAAAACATATATATAAATATTTATGTGATGCGTAATATACGCATCACATAATAATGCTTATTTTTGATATAATTAAGATAACGGGGATCATTATGCTGGTTTATAAAAACTTATGAGTCTTACGGAAACACAAGTACGAAAGTCATATCCAAAAGAAAAAATTTACTTTTTAGCTGATGATGATGGTTTAAGCTTAAAAGTCGATCCTAATGGAAAAAAGTCTTGGAGTTATCGATATTCAGTTGCAGAAACGGGTAAAAGACCACGAGTCACTCTAGGTACATATCCTGAGATGAATCTCAAAGAGGCTAGAGTGGCCAGAGACTCCTATAAGGCAACTAAATTTTCTACACAAAATTTAGTTCAGGAGAAAATTCAAACTTTTAAAGTTGTTTGTGAAGAATGGTTAGAGTTTAAAACAAATAATTCATTTAAAGATCAACCACGTGGTGGTGTAATCCAATTGGCGAATGCATGTTTAATAAATGACATTTATCCCGTTATTGGTGATATAGATTTTAGCAAAATTAAAAGAACTGATTTAGTTAAGGTAATTAAGCAGATTGAAAATAGGGGAGTTAAGGAACCTGTAAAAAAAGCGTATAGCTATTTAAATCAAATCTATGATTTTGCAGTTGCAATGGGATACTGTGATTATAATCAAGCTTATGGTCTCAATAAAATATTATTGAAAGGGAAATTAAAGAAAAATTATCCCTATTTAAAAGATGAAGAAATTTCTAATTTTATTCTTAGAATAACTCAACTAAATACAGATCCGATTATAAAAAAAGCAATCCTATTTAAATTATATACTGGAGTCAGAGGGGCAGAGTTATTGTCTGCAGAACCTCATCATTTTGATTTTGACAACAAAATTTGGAAAATACCTGCTTTACATATCAAGCAATATCGTCGAAAAGTGATAGCAGGTTATGATATTCCAGATTTTTTAGTCCCGTTATCATCGCAAGCGGTGAGCATTGTTAGATCTGCACTAGAGTGGTCACAAGGCGATCGTTATGTTTTTTCCAGCCCAAAAATTAAAGATAAGCCATTGCATTTTAACACAATAAATTCAGCCATTCGTAAGATGGGATACAAAACAAATGAGCTATCCTCACACGGTTTAAGATCAACATTCAGTACTATTTTAAATGATTCTGGCTTATTTCAAGATAGTTGGATTGAGGCTCAGCTTTCACATGTAGATAAGAATAAAACACGTGCTAGTTATAACCATGCAGATTATATTCAACAAAGAGCTGATATGATGCAGTGGTGGGGTGACTATTTAGAAAATAAATCAAAATCTAGTTTATAGGTAATTTAAATTAAACTATTTTGATTTAATAATAAATTTTAAACCAAATGCATTTAACAACTTATTTATAGAATCTAATGTTGGATTACTATCAGGTTGCTCCATTTTCTGTAAAGTCTGTGGTGCTATTTTAGTAATTTTACTCATTTCATTTAATGTTAAATGTAGTTCTTTTCTAATGTATGATGCAATCTGGTAAATTTGCCACTCAGGATTGTTATTTATATTTTCTAAGACTTGTAAGCGTTTATTCATTTGCTCGATTGCCGTCATAGGCTTATAACGTTTATCCATTAGAAAGCTCCTGAATCTGTTGGCATATATTCAATATACGATGATGACTATTTTGTAGAATCTCATCATCTATATTTATTTTTTTCATTTCATCGAGCAAATTTTCATACAGTGGCAATTGTTGAATCATTGTATGTTTAATTTCAGTTGAATCTATTCCTGTACATTCTTCTATTTGCGTTATGACAGATCCCCATATAGGCATTCCTCCATGGTCATCTTTTTCCCAACGTGTAGTACGTGCAATTCCGTCAGGATGAAGCCACATTGGTGCAAAATCGAAGAGGGGTGTTAATTGAATTGTGCCGTCATTTAAACGTTGAATTGCGGTATTACGGGTATGATTATCTTTATTTCCTAATGCAACATTAGCAATATCTCGTTTCAAATATTCAAAAATTTCAGCTTTTGGTGATGAGCAACATTCCATGATCAATGTACAGATTTGATTATGTGTCATTTTAACGCCGAAGCCAGCTTTACCACTTAAAGAGGCTAGGCTTTCTTGTGCAACTCTTTCGACTTTACCATTGATAATTTGGCGATCAAAACGTGGAATAAATAGCGTTCTCTGGTGAAGTTCCAAGTCCTTGAACACTCTTAGACCTAAATACCGAGCTATTTTCATGTAAATTGCTTCATGTAACAGTATTTTTTCCAGTTTTTGATCATTTCCACGACTAAATTTAACTAGCCAATGCTTTGCTGCTAGTTCATCTGGAAGACTGTGATCTAAATAAAACAGACCATCATATCCTTGTGTTAGTAATAGTTTAGGCCATTCACCTTGAACACCTGAAGAACCAGCAACAAATAAGCCATATGATGCAAGTGACTCAATGAAATCTTCTTTCCTTTCAATTATTTCGCTTAGGCTAAATCCACGAGGTTTCACTGTCGGAAAATGATCTTGAAGCCAGTCATAAGCTTCTTTAATTCGTAGATTACCAATAGGATTACCTGCCCCAGATTTCAGTAGGGGCCAATCAGCTTGTTCTTCTGCATTAATTGAAAAACCCAGCTGATTTAAAAGCTCCTTTCGCCCATAACCTTGAGGTAGCAAGTCCATGAGAAATGCTGGCCATTGGTTTTCTAAGTTGTTTTGTACATTGACTGGAAATTGGAATGATAGAGCATGACCATCCCTTAAATCCATATGTTCAATAGCATATTCAAATAAGTATGACGTTCGTGTAGATGCTCTCCAGCCCTGCTCTTGATTAGCAATTAATTCAACGATAGCGCAATCTTGCCATTCGTTATTTTGAAAAATTTGAAGTGTGCAATATTGATTCATATATGTATTAAAATAAAATATTATTTTCTATTTTGGCTATATTTATTTATTATAGTAGATATATATTAAATTTCCTACTCTGATTTAGAATCATTTAATTTGCACTATAAGCAATCATTTTAAACGTCATAACTTGTCGTATTGCTAAATTGGCTTTGTTGCACAAACCTATCGTTAAGGGCTTATTCCACAATATAATTTCCAAATGAACAAGCCTGCACCTAAAATTTATCGTACCACCAATTGGTCTTCTTATAATCGAGCATTAATAAATCGAGGAAATATTTCAATTTGGTTTGACACTAAGACTCAATGGTATGCGCAGCCAAAAGGCAAGCATGGACGAAATCAAACTTATTCCGACACAGCCATCCAATGCTGTCTAATGATTAAATCTTTATTTCGCCTTTTTTTACGTATGGTCACAGGTTTTGTTCAAAGTCTGATTAAATTCTGTGGATTAAATTGGACAGCACCAGATTACAGTACGCTTTGCAGAAGACAAAAACATATTGATATTGCGATTAGTTATCAAAAAAGCAGTGGTGGGCTTAACTTGCTGGTGGACTCTACCGGTCTAAAGTTTTTAGGTGAAGGTGAATGGAAAAGGAAGAAACATCAGTCTGAATATCGTCGTCAATGGCGTAAATTACATATTGGTATAGATGCTAAAACTCTCCAAATACGTGCAGTTCAGCTTACAACTAACAATGTAAGTGATTCACAGGTACTTGGTGATTTACTCGATCAAATTTCCTTAGATGAGCAGATTGACTCTGTTTATACGGATGGCGCTTATGACACCAAACAATGTCGTCAGGTCATTGCAGATCGGCAAGCGCATGCGGTGATTCCTCCAAGAAAAAATGCGAAACCTTGGAAAGATACAAAGGTCAGCTCGCTAGAACGAAATGAATTACTTCGTACTGTTAAACGGTTTGGCAGAATACTATGGAAAAAATGGTCAGGCTATCATCGCCGAAGTTTGGTGGAAACCAAGATGCACTGCATCAAATTATTAGGCGATAAACTCAGTGCAAGGAACTTTAATAGCCAAGTCAATGAGATCCATGCACGTGTAGCCGTGTTAAATAAATTTACCGAGTTAGGTCAACCACATACCCAAGTTATGCCTTAAATTTGAGTAGATATGGGCAATCTTAATTTTTACATCTTTGTGCAACAAAGCCATTATAATCATGAAAGAATACAACTAAATTTAAAAGGATTGAGCCCTGTTCAATTCAGAACTCAATCCTGTTGTTAACTAAACTGTCTAAGATTTGGGGTTCAGTTCAAATGGGCGGTTTTTTAGTTGCCTAGATTGTAGTAATGGTCCAGTTGTCTCATTTGGTAGTCGCTCATTTCAGCATCCTTAAAGAATTCATCTCTTGACTCAAGTACATCTCGAACATTCTTTATGATCTCTTTTGCCTGAAACTCGGTTAACCCAAAGGCATTGCAGCGACTCAATAGATTTTGCGCCGTTCCGATTCGGCCTTCTTCTCCCACGGCGATCGCATGTTCTTTTGGGTAAGATGCGCGAGATCCGTGCGGTAGAACATCAAATAGAGGGCTGAGTGAATAATGATGATTTTTCATGTCATGCATTAAGAAGCCATGGTTTTTTAAATGATCATCTGTATTACTGATCATCACATTCAAGACCATGCGCTTATATAGCTCTAATTGATTGCTGATTGCGTCATGGCAAATTTGACTGCAGATCTTAGACAAATGCATATAAGACATCTTTAAGTCGTCTACGCGCACTTTACGGATGTTCATAAGGCTGTGTGCGCTGATGTAGTGTTTCTTTCGCTCAGGGCAGTTACGATCAAAGCGCTCAACAAGCAAAATAGGGTTGCCTTCAACTTCTTCAAGCTCGACATTGCTGACATTCAAACCTAAAGCTTGCGCCATCTTCATTGATGAATATTCAACTTTTGCATTATCAAAGAGGTCATCGGATTTATTGAATTTCGCAATCCACTCAATGCCTTTGTGCTGTACGACCACTTTAGGTCGCGCACCCCCCATTGATGACCCATGGTGAATGAGTTTTGATAAATAATTATCGGTCATCATGCTGATCATGTTCGGGTCTTGGTGCTGATCAACTGCTTTAGATAATTTTAAGTAAGCCTGTAAGTCAGAGAATTTAACAAAGGATTCTTTGCCAACGGTTTTGACCGCTTTAGAAGACAAACTCGCCACTAAGCACCCAACTGCATTACCACGTGCCGCAATAAGCCATTCAATTTGATTGAGTGGTACGCGAGTGTGCTGGGTTAACGTAAGCTTACGACCCCAATTGTCGGGCGTAGCATCTGCAAGTACGCCAAAGCCATCTTTAGCTGCAGTGGTGTACGCCGTGTTGGGTGTAATAAATGGTAGGTTAATTGGATCAAGCTCAAATGAGTTATTGAGATCCAAATAGCTCTTACCATAAATAAAATTATAGATTGAATCTTTGAGCGCATATTGAGCAACAACTTGCGGCGTATCGCCTGTATCCAAAAAAATGTAGCAGCTCTTAATTTCTTCTTGCATGGATAGGTTTTTAGAAGTCATCACTCATATCCTCTGATTTATTATTAGCGCGGACTCGAACTTTTTTGGTAGCGAGTGCTTTTCCAACTTCGTCATTTTGTGGGTTCGCAATACTAAGCAAACTGTCTTCCAAGCCAAATACAACGAGAATGGAAATAAGATTTTTTAGGTTAGAGCTGGGTTTGCCGCTTTCAAGTCGTGAGATTGTCTTTTCATCCACATGCACACGGTTAGCCAATTCGCTAATAGTCATATTCCGGTTCATGCGTGCTGTTTTAATGTTACTCCCGATCTGAACTAACAGATCTTCAACACCCTCAAGCATAAAATCACTTGCTGCTCTTTTCATGAAAAATCTCCTCAATACGGTCATTATATACCGATTAACCGACTTAAGCAGTATTTTATGGGTGTTTTTAAATTATATTTGTAAGAGATTTTAAGCTCTTGAGCCTATTTGCAGGGTTGGTGCATAATTTAAATTGACTTGAGAGGAAGTGCGCTGTGTAAGTGCGAGAAATAAAAGAAAGGTAAAGTAATGGATCAACCGAAAATTCTTTTGGAAATGGAGCAATTTTGTGAAACTAATAGCAATGTAAGGTTAATGCTCAGGGAAGTACGTCGTTATCCTGTAGGTGAATGCGTCATGGAACGTATGTCATTAAAAACGCAGGCCATGCAGCGCATAGATGACATGGTAATGTTTCATAGGTTTGCAATGTCTGTACATAAACAGAATGGTGAAGTTATTTACCCTGTATTTAAACAATTTAATTCAGATTGCGGCAACTTGTTTGAGGATATTGAAGATGATCCAGAGATGACATCCGGGTTTAGAATGGTATCGCCAAACTTTAATCACAAAGAGCAAGATCGCCGTGTGGGTTCATTGGCTGATGAGAGTTTAGTGATTAATTTGTGGGGGCTTTGTTGCACAAAGATTTCATAACTATATGATTTTAAAAGTTTTGATTATTTTTTTGATCCAAAATTAAATTTATTTAAATCAGATGCTTACATATTTATGCAACAAAGCCCTTTGGAGAAACCGGACATTTCTATTTTTGAGTTACAAATAATGTTGGCATAATAGATATTATGTAAATTAAGATACTCTTGAAGAGATTAATATTGTTGTGAATATCTTCTGTGAAGTTGCATCAACGGCCAATTTATTGAGGGAACCATCTTAGATATATTATTTAACTTATGTTCACCTAAAGTCGAATTCATAGAAAAACATCATTTAAAAATTAATAAAATCAATAATTTGTCTATATAGTTTTAATATTTAAATTTTTCCAGTTCATGAACTTGATGAATTCGATGTTTTTTTTAGAGTTAAAAATGAAAAATTCCCAAACCTCCACTATGTCAACGTAGAGGTCTGAGACAACCTATAAAGTTATGAAACAGTTTTATCGTTTTGGCCAGGTAACCGTTTCGGCATAATTTTTTAAAACAAATTCACGCGTATCGTCTGTAATAAAAGCATCTTTAACAAGTTGTACTTCAGGTTTTTGAGATGCTTTGCTATTGGATACGAGAACGCTATCGTATTCTTGATTATCTTGTTCAAGATAAATTGAATCACGTTTTGGCAATAAGTCAGCATGAATAGTATATGCACCAGCCATAATTGCTAAATCTGAATCTTTAAAGCTAACTGGTACTAAAGCATGTTCAACTTCTAAAAACTGTAAGTTCTTTGGATTGGCTGTAATATCTTTTAAACTTGTTTTTGCACCAGTATTAGGTTTTAACTCGATCAATTTTGCTCGTGCCAATAGATTTAATGCACGTCCACCATTTGAAGGATCTGATGGAATTACGATTTTAGCCTTATCTGGAAGATCATTGATATTTTTATATTTAGGGGAATATGCCCCGAACATTCCATTAAAAGTAGAGGCAATTGCTATTAAATCCCAATTATTCAATTCTTTTGCTGACTGCATATAATACTTATGCTGAAAATAGTTTAAATCTGCTTCATTTTCTGCCACAGATTTATTTGGAATCAGGCCATCATTAGCATATTTAATTTTCAGTTCAATATTTTGTTTTTTGACTTTATCCCTTACATATTCAGCAACTTGTGGATATGGAGGGTTATCACGTGTAAGTAAGGTAACTACTTTTGTTTCACTACTTTCACTAGAAACTGTTTTTTCCTGTTTAGAGCAGCCTGTTAATCCAAAACCAATTGATGCTGTAAGAACAGCAGTTAATAAAGATTTAAGTTTCATAAATAAATAGCCCCTAAAGCGCTATTAGCGCTACTTTTTAGAATTACATTCAAATATTGAGAATGGTTAAATATATGGTTAGATTAGAAATAACTAGTATTGGGTACAGTGCGTTTATTCACTAGAATATCTCCCAATACCTTTGCCTTGAGGCTAACTGGATTGTGGGTAGATAAGGTACGAATATTGCGCCAATGTCGATCATTCAATGTCTCGTGCCCCATAGCAGATGCCCCAATGACTTCAAACATTAAATTGGCTGCTTTGAGTGCTAATGGATCAATTGAAACTTTTACTTTTGCAGTTTCTATAGCAGCTTTCTGCAAAAAATCATCATAAGTCGGCTGATTTAAATGCTGAATAATCTGGTCTAGTGAGCGCGCCGCTCGTAATACTGCTTGTTCTACAATAAAAGCAATTGATGATATTTCTCCTGCTTTTTCAAGAAAGAGGGGCTCATCACGAGCTTGTTCAGCATTCCCATAATTAAAAGTTCGACCTCGATTAGCAAGCAGTACTGCAGTGCGATCTTCTACAGCTTTTGTTTGACCAGCAATGATCGCTTGAATATACAGTTGTGCGAATGGTTTATTAATTAAACCATGGGGTTTCGGCCAACGGATCTCATCCTCAGATATGATTACATGATTAAATACCGTAGTCCCACTAGCAGTATTTCGTTGTCCAATCCCGATCCAATCATCAAAAATTTCTACACCTTCTCGATTAGTCGGTACAACAACATGACATAAAGTACCTAGATGACTTTGTGCGAATACCAATACATAATCTGCATACAAAGTACCGGTAGTAAAATACTTTTTACCGTCTAAAAATAATTGACCATTTTCATTAAGAATTTTTGTATTTACCTTACCACTACCGACATTATTTGATGATGGTTCTGCAAGTGCATTGCTGATAATTTTTCCACTAGCTATACGCTTGAACCATTTCTCGCGATAAGCTGGATCAGGATGCCTTATTACTTCTTCTGTAAAGTTAAAATGTGAGTGGAAAATATGAGCAACATCAGAATCAACACGACCTAATTCAATAATTACAGCAAATAACTCTTCAATACTTAGTGCTTGCCCTCCATATTGTTTGGGTAAACGCAATGCACCGATTTTCTGAGATTTTAAGTATTGAATAATCTGTGCTGGTGGCTGTTCGCCATTTGCATCACGAATAGCCAAATCAGCTTTAATAGTTTCAATTAGTGCAAGAAACTCTTTGCGTTCATGATAGGGACGTACACTATTCTCTACCTCCTGAACTTTAATATTCATAAAAACTTTTCCTAATATGTGTAATTCATTTTTTCCAAGTGACCTTCTTAAAAGTTATTCCACTGTAAGGTCATGTTGAATTTGATTCTTTAAATACGCTTATCTAAACGTTTAACAAAATAGTTCCCGGTAAATTGAATTACTTGAACAATAAAGATAATGATGAGTACAGTTACAATCAGAATGTCGGTTTCAAAGCGGTGAAAACCATAACGAATAGCAAAGTCACCGATACCACCACCACCAACGATGCCAACAATCGTGGAATAGGAAAAATAACTTACTGTCACGATAGTGATTGAGTTAACAATTGCTGCACGTGCTTCTGAAAACAGTACTTTATGTACAATTTGAAATTTAGTTGCGCCCATTGCTTCCGCTGCTTCAATTACCCCACGGTTGACTTCTAGCAAAGCTGCCTCAACAAAACGGGCAAAATATGGAATACAACTAATTGTCATAGGAACAATGGCGGCTGTTGTACCAATTGAAGTTCCCACAATTAAGCGTGTTAAGGGCACGATGGAAATAGCGAGAATTAAAAAAGGGAAAGAACGTATGAAGTTCACCACAGCATTTAAAACTCCATTTACCAACTTATTGCTAGAAATTGAGCCATCACGAGTTAAATACAGGGCAGTGCCTACTATTCCACCAAAAATAATGCCAAGTAGAATCGTGACAGACAGCATATAAAAGGTTTCGCCAAGTGCTGTTTGAATTTCAGGCCAAATACCAATTACTTTTTCGTACATATTAGGAAGCCTCTTTTAAACTGGTACTGACATCATTGAGCAATAATTTTGAAATAATAGATTTAACTGGTTGCTGGATTGGCTGATTGAGGTCAAACTCTTCAATGACTTGGCCTTGTTCCATTACCGCCACACGGTTACAGATTTTGTGTACTAGTTGCATTTCATGAGTCACGATCACTATCGTGATACCAAACTGTTTATTGATCTTTGACAGGTAATGCAGAATCGATTCTTTAGTTTGTGGATCGACAGCAGAAGTTGGCTCATCGCAGAGCAGAATTTTGGGCTGGGTCACAATGGCGCGGGCAATTGCAATACGCTGTTTCTGTCCACCGCTAAGTTGACTTGGATAAGCATCTTTTTTATCTAATAAATCAACAATTTCCAGGCATTCTAAAGCACGTTTATGACGTTTTGCTTTTGGCACACCTGAAAATTCTAACGGCAACTCAATATTTTCTAGAGCAGTGCGGTTGGTCAGCAAGTTAAAATGCTGAAAAATCATACCAATGGATTTACGCTGTTCGAGTAATTGCTTTTTTGATAATCGTAAAAGGGAAACACCTTCTATTTTAATATCACCAGTATTGGGACGTTCTAGCAGGTTAATCATGCGCAATAATGTTGATTTTCCTGCACCACTAAAACCGATAATGCCAAATACATCACCTTGATGAATATTTAGACTAACATCGGAAACAGCCGTGAATTGACCATCCTTTTGGATAAATGTTTTCTTAAGATCCTGTAGTTGTATCATCATTTATTCTCTATGTTTAGCTCAGCATCACTGATGCAGTAGTCCTATGCAGCTCAACATAAATTAGAATTTAATATGTTTAAAATAAATATTTTTAATAAAATTATATAAAAATAATGAATACTAAATTTAAGATTGATCTATTCTCCACCCTTTACAGAAGATTTATATCAATAATTCTAATAAAATTATGCTTCAGTATAGAATTTGTTAATTATATCAGTGTGTTAGTAATATTTATTAAAAACATTTCTGTAATTTATTGATTGAGATAATAACGTTACTTTTATTCTTTTATAAACAAAACATAGCTTATTCTGAATTTTATCTTTTCATATGAATTATATTCACTTCGCTTTAAATTAGAGGGAATCTAGAATTCGCGAAAAATGAATATAGATCAATTTATAGCTAAGAATTTGTTTTTTAATATCTTTTGTTATAATTTAGTCTAAATATTCAAAGTTAATTTGTAAGATAGTCACTTGCAACATCTACTTTAGATACTCAATTTAGGTGAATAGGAGTTGATTCGTTCTGTTAAAAACTAGAAACCCTTAATTGAGTATTTTTTGTTAGAAAATTTCCTTTGTATGAATGAAGAGAATACTGATCTTTCTAAATAATGCATATTAAATTCACATAGAATAAGCTCCTGAATTTTTAAATAAATTTGATAGCCAGTATGGTATGAGCTATTCAAATATCAAATTAGATTTCAAGCAGACAGCTGTGCAGAGCGATTATGCCGAGGTTAAATTTTTAATGAAGATTGAAGACATCCATGCTTTTATTGCTTTTGTTAAATTGCAATCCACGAGTCTTACTGCTCAACAATTAGGTATCACACAACCTGCAGTTACACGTCGCATCCAGAGTCTAGAACAAGCCTGTTCAGTTCAACTTTTTGACCGAAATACTCGCCCTTTAAAGTTAACCGCAAAAGGACGAGAAATATATGAACAATGCTGTATTATCGAGCAAGAGTTCAATAGATTGAAGCAGATCATTGCTTTACAAAGTGCAGATTCAACACATCTTAGGATAGGAATTCCAAATAGCCTGTCAGAGTCTGGTATTTTTGGAATGATACAAGACCTCCAAAAAGATTTTCCCTCTGCAAAAATTGAAATTAGTACAGGGTGGGGTAAGGAATTATTATCTAAATTAGCTCACGATGAACTTGATGGCGTGATTTCTACTGCAAAAGAACATAATGCTTTTCCAAAAGATTATTCTCTGAAAATTATGGGTACCTTACATATTAGACCTGTAGTAGCAAAATCTTTAAGCAGATCAGGTGTTTCAACATGGGAAGACTTGCAGGATCTAGGTTGGATTTTAAATAATAAAGGATGTGGATTCAGAGAATTTTTGACTGAACAATTAGAAAAACAGTATAAACAGCTAAATTTAAAAATTGAAGTTACTGGAACTAGAATCCAGTTGGATTTAATACAACAGGGAGTTGGTGCTGGTTTCTTGGCACAGGAATTAATCTTTCAAACTCCTCACTTTCACCAATTATCAATTATAGATACTGAAGAACTAAATCTAGATGTCATTGTTTACAATGCACGTCGAGAAAACCTGAGCCATGCACAAACTGAATTGTTTGATGTAATTATGGAACGTTTTAACCAAAAATTGCATTTAGCGTAATCTAAAAACCATTCTTATGCGTAAAATTAATATTAGTTTATGATAAATATTTATTTAACGCATACTAATTTTTAAATTACAGTTGTTTCAAGTTCAAAAAAATATTTTGGAAATTGAAATGACAATTCAAATTTTAGGCATGATTGGCCATCGTCTTGCTTCGGAAACCATCCCAGCAGAAGGCCCAGTATTTAATCCAGATTATGTTGCAAATTTTGCTAAAGCCCATGAGGATGCTGGATTTGATCGGGTATTGATTGGTCAATGGTCAGATCAGCCCGATGGCTTTATTGTGGCGGCTCATGCAGGTGCAAATACTTCGAAATTAAAGTTTTTATTAGCACATCGTCCAGGTTTTATAGCGCCAACTTTAGCTGCACGTAAGTATGCAACTCTAGATCATTTACTTAAAGGTCGTTTAGCAATTCATGTTATTACCGGGGGAAGTGATCCAGAACAGCAGCGTGATGGTGATTTCTTAACTAAAGCCGAACGATATGCCCGTACAAAAGAATTTTTAGACATCGCTAAGCTTTCCTGGTACAGCGATAACCCCTTCCAGTACAGTGGTAAATACTATCAAGTCAAAGATGGTTTCTCAGAAATCAAACCTTATCAATCTCATTTGCCAGTATATTTCGGAGGTTCTTCTCAAGAAGCATTAAATGTAGCTGCTGAACATGCAGATGTATTTGCACTTTGGGGTGAGCCTTTAGCTGGTGCTGAAGAGCTTATAAAAAATATTCGAGCAAATGAAGTAAATTTTGAACGTAAAAATCCACTGGATTTTAATATCTCTTTCCGCCCAATTATTGCAGATACCGAAACACAGGCTTGGGAAAAGGTACAGGATATTTACAGTCTGACTCGAGAGCAAATTGAAAACCGCGGTCTGCGCAAAGATAAACAAAGTGCTCAAAGTGTAGGAGCCCAGCGTTTAGTGGAGTTGGCATCACAAGAAGTGCATGACACTAATTTATGGACTGGCATTTCTACCTTAGTACATGGCAACCATAACTCTACAGCTTTAGTAGGTACACCAGAGCAAGTAGCAGAATCTATTGCAGAATATTATAAGCTAGGTATTAACAGCGTATTGATTCGTGGTTTTGACCCATTAAATGATGTCATTGAATACGGCAAAGAACTACTACCAAGCATCCGTTATAAAACAGCCGAACTGGATAAATTAAACAAGATTGCCTAGGCTTTGCTGACAAAATATTAAAAAGTGTGATTGAAATGAAAAAAATATTAGTTGGCATTATTAGTGCTGTTTCAATAAGTTTAACTGCTTGTGATAAACAGGTTAATCAAGCTGAAAATACAAAAGAAGTGACTAAACTTAAAAATTCAGCACAAATTGAACTCAAAATTGGTGATCAAAAAGGAAATATGCGTGCCCAGCTAGAGGCATCAAAACTTCTAGATGGTATCGATTATAAAATTTCATGGTATGAATTCCCGGCAGCAGCTCCAGTTGCCGAAGCATTAAACGCTACCGCGATTGATATTGGTTATCTTGGAGATGCACCATTCATCTTTGCAAATGCAAATGGTGGTCATGCACGCGCAATTGCGGTTAACCGATATGATCCGTATGCAGTAGCTTTACTAGTGCCTAAAGATAGTCCGATTAAATCCATTCAGGATATCAAAGGAAAAACTATTACAGCGAATAAGGGCTCGATTGGTCAGCTGGTTACATTACGTGCTGTAGAACGTGCTGGCTTGAAAGCTTCTGATGTAAATTTTAAATTTTTGCCACCAGCAGATGGCAAACTTGCTGTTGCAAATGGCAATGTTGATGTATGGGCAGTTTGGGATCCATACACTGCCTATGCTGAAGTCATTGATGGTTTTCGAATCATTGAAAATGGACGTGGATTATATTCAGGTTTTACATTCCTTGCCGGTACAGAGCAAGCTTTAAATGATCAGCAGAAGCGTACAGCTATTCAGGACTTTATCTACCGGCTTGAAGAATCTCAGGAATGGGTAAATAAAAACTACCAGTCATTTGGTAAAGAACTTGCAAAAATCACCGGAATTCCAGAAGAACCAGCCACATTAGCATTCAAACGAAAAAATGCCACATGGACTAGTATTACTGATGATGTAATTGCCACTTCGCAAGACACAGCAGATTTCTATCATAAACACCAATTATTAAATCAGAAAATTGATGTAAGCGGTCTGTTTGATCGTGAGTTTAATACAAAGCAGGCAGGAAATTAATATGGCTAAATATCTGAATGCTTTAGCACCTGTAATTAATGCTATTGAGCAAGGACTGGTAGAACAACTGGATGAGCAAAACTTAATTCAGCGCTTTACACCTGGGTTTAAAAAGCTCCTCCAGGATTCAACCTGGCTTGAACCAGAGTTTAAAAAACCACATCCAGAATATTATCAACAATATCTATTGTATCTAGATCCTGAAGAGCGTTTTTCCATTGTCAGCTTTGTTTGGGGACCAGGTCAAAAAACACCAATTCATAACCACGAAGTATGGGGTGCAATTGGTGTGCTTGAAGGCGCAGAAGTCTCTACACCTTATACCTGTGATGAGGCAGGTTTACATCCAGTTGCTCAAGGCGATTATCTCGAAGTGGGAGATATCGACTGGTTTACACCAACTACGGGAGATATTCATGCTGTTAACAATGCCTTTGAGGATCAAGTCTCAATCAGTATCCATATTTATGGTGCAAATATAGGCAAAGTGGAGCGTTTTACCTATCAACTAGACGGTACAGCTAAACCATTTATTTCTGGTTATTCAAATTTTTAAAGAGTGATGTTAAAAGAATGAAAACTATCGTTTATCAAGAAATCCGTGAAAAATTACTGGCTGGCGAGGAAGTTGCTATTGTAGATTTAAGGGAAGAGCATATCTTCGCTCAAAATCACCCCTTATTTGCGACAAATATATCTTTATCACGTCTCGAAATTGAAATTTATAACCGTATTCCTCGTCTAAATACACTCACGGTTATTTATGATGATGGCGATGGTCGTGTTGAGCGTGCCTATAAAAAACTTAGCGAGTATGGTTATAGTAACATTGCAGTTTTAGAAGGTGGCGTAGAAGCATGGCAACGTGATGGTGGTGAATTATTCATTGATGTTAACTCTGCCAGTAAAGCATTTGGTGAGTTTGTAGAGCATCATAAGGGCACACCATCTCTTAGTGCCGAGGAACTAAAAGCAAAAATTGATGCTCAAGAAAATATTGTCATTTTAGATGCTCGACGTTTTGATGAATATCAGACTATGAGTATCCCAACTGGGACGAGTGTTCCAGGCGCAGAATTGGTTCTGCGTGCACCTTCATTGGTTAAAGATGAAAACACCCAGATTATTGTAAATTGTGCTGGTCGTACTCGCAGTATTATTGGTACTCAATCACTAATTAATGCTAAGTTGCCTCATGAAATTTTTGCATTACGAAATGGAACGATTGGCTGGACACTCGCTGGACAACAACTAGAGCATGGTCAGCAACGTTCATTTGTAGCTCTTGATACCCAGATTGACAAGCAGGCAAAACAAAATGCTGAAGAATTGGCAAAGCAAGCAGGTGTAAAGCAAATCAGTTTAACTGACTTACAGGATCTACAGGCACAAGAAGATAAAACCACTTATATTTTTGATGTACGTACTGAGCAGGAATATGCAGCAGGGCATTTACCTGGTAGTCGTTGGGTAGCAGGTGGTCAGTTGGTACAGGAAACTGACCATTATGCTGCAGTGCGTGGTGCTTGTATTGTTTTAGTTGACGATCAACTTGTTCGGGCATATATGACAGGTTCTTGGTTAGCACAAATGAACTGGGATGTTTATGTACTTGAAGATGATTTTGTAAAACTTCTGGCTGAAACGGGATGCTGGAAACCTGCTACACCACAGATAGATGTTGACTTATTTATTTCTCCAGAAGAGCTGCAACAACTTTCAGCAACACAAAATATTGCTATTTGGGATTTCACTACTGCAGCTAACTACAAAAAAGGGCATATTCCAAATGCACAATGGGTTTTGAAAGCAGATGTACCTAAACTGATCCAGCAGTCAGAATTTACAAACAAAGATGCCATTGTTGTAACTTGTGGTTCTAGTTTGCTTGCTCAATATGCAGTGCCAGAAATTAAAGCTCAACTCAAATCAAATCAAAAAGTATATATCTTAAAAGGTGGTAATGCTGCTTGGGTGCAGACAGGTCTGCCATTATCTCAAGAATTAAATTTACTTTCAGAAGAGATTGATCGTTATAAACGACCTTATGAAGGTACCGATAATTCAAGAGAAGCAATGCAAGCTTATCTTGATTGGGAGTTCGGTTTAGTCGATCAGCTAAAGAATGATGGCACACATGGGTTCTTTGTTATATAAATGTTTTACATGTATCGTGTCTAGGCGATACAAGACAGTCCAGTTCATTTATAAACTGGGCTGATTCATTTTCTAATATGGACAAAATAAGGAGTAGGTTCATCTCATAATATTTTATTTAACATAATCTATATTATACGAAATCAGTCATCGTTAAATTCAGAATCATAATGTGCTTGATATTCTTCATGTGAAAACAATTTTCCGCACATGTGACAATACTTGTACTTTGATTGAATCTTATCAAAAAAAGGCTGAGTCGAACTTGTATAGCCATGATCTTCAAGTATTGACCAAAGCTGTTCTAATTCTTCTTTTGTAAATTCCATTGTTGTCTCCAGTGGTCAGTCTTTATCATAAAAATGTGGAACTTTTTTATAATTAGCCATATTCAAAGATGAAAAAAAATCTTCAGTTTGTTGATTTGATAAATACGTAAAATCAACATACCTTGAAGCATCACTATTAAAGTCACGATCAAAATCTAAAAAATTTTCATATATGCAAAAATAGGTTTTAAAAAAATATACTTTATATAAAACAAGGATTTTTTCATTTTTAAAAAAATACACCTTATGAGCATGATGTTTCATTATATTCCTCAGTTCGCGCCTACGGACGCTCTGTTACTCCCGTTTATAATCATACGGGAGCTTGTAATCAAGGAAAAGGATAGTCGAATAATTCAAAATCGCGGATCACTCGTAGACACTCGCTCTATAAATAGATCAAAAATTAAGCAAAAGAAATGATCGAATTATCCAATAAACTTTTTATAAAGTAACAAAAAACGATATAAATCATAGTTAAAAAGGTGTTTTCTTAAAAGTCAACCCCTTCTAAAACGCTCTAATTTGCGTTTTAAGCGATGTTAGCAAAGAGTGATACAAACACCCCACCCACACCGCTAAAATTGAAATTTGACATACAGAAAAATTTATGATTTTTTTTTACAAAGGAGAAGTTTCAGAATTTATATTTCCCGAATCACTCGTAGACACTCGTTCTACAGCTTGTTGTTTTTGAGCAAAATAATTAAAAGGGCGATATCCGGATAACCATTTTTTACAATCATCTTGAGAGATGTTTTCCATATAGTTACCCTGCTGATCTACTGAACCGTACCGGGTTTGTCGGAGAGTCAATATTCTGAGAGACTATCCCGATGACAAAATTAAAATATACCCCTGAAATCAGAGAAAGAGCGGTTCAATTATTGATTGAATCTGAAAAAGATTAT
>NZ_VPDB01000059.1:0-18483 GCF_013417925.1 Acinetobacter sp. YH12218 | reverse complement strand
AATCAATTTCTAATGCCTGCTCACCGATTTTTGCATGTAGTTTTTTTAGATCGATGGGTGGTTCTGTTGGAGCTTTTGATTGATCGAAAGCTTGCGAGGAAGCTGAAATCAGTTGATTTTTCCAGTCGATAATTTGGTTTTGATGAACATCAAATTCAGCACTCAATTCAGCAAGTGTTTTTTCTGCTTTAATCGCAGCAAGTGCTACCTTAGCTTTAAAATCATTTGAATGATTTCTTCTTGGTCTACGTGCCATAAAATACTCCATATATTGATGTTTATAACATCATTTGGGGAGCAAAATATCACTTATAAGTGTTGTTCAAATTTCCTGATCCACCTCTCTTTTTCTAGATAAATATTGGCATAAACTGAAGCAATACGTCACGCCCTAGTTTCATATCCAGGCTCTAATTTATGTAAATTTTTCCTTTTATTTTTTAAATTAGATATGTGTATCAGAGCTTTGATTTCTTTTTTTAAGCGAAGAATGAATACATTATTGGTCATGTACCAAATACTCAAAATTCAGCCATAGAATTTAAAAGAAATTTCCACTAATTCTGAGCCATTTTTAATATAATGGAAGTTATATAAAACAAAAAACCACCCAATCTTTCGAAAGGGTGGTTTAGAACTCGAAACTAAAATTAAGCTTCTTGCTGTTCAGACTGAATTGCCGTTAATGCAATGGTAAACACGATGTCATCGACCAATGCGCCACGAGACAAGTCATTTACAGGCTTGTTTAAACCTTGCAGCATTGGGCCAACACTGACTACATTTGCAGAACGTTGAACTGCTTTATAGGTTGTATTACCTGTATTTAAGTCAGGGAAAATAAACACATTGGCACGACCAGCCACTTTAGAGTCAGGTGCTTTAGAGCGTCCCACACTTTCCACCGATGCAGCATCGTATTGAAGCGGGCCATCAATCAGTAAGTCTGGGCGGCGTTCTTTGGCAATACGTGTTGCTTCAGCCACTTTTTCGACATCTGCACCTGCACCAGAAGTACCTGTTGAATACGAAATCATTGCGATACGTGGGTCAATACCAAAAGCTTTTGCTGAATCTGCAGATTGAATCGCAATCTCTGCAAGCTGTTCTGCATTTGGATCTGGATTAATGGCACAGTCACCATATACATAGACTTCATCAGGCAACAGCATAAAGAACACAGAAGAAACCAATGAATAATCAGGTGCAGTCTTAATCAATTGGAATGCAGGACGTACAGTATTCGCCGTAGTATGTACTGCGCCTGAGACTAAGCCATCCACCTGATCGAGTGCAAGCATCATGGTACCTAAAACCACAGTATCTTGTAGCTGTTCACGTGCTTGTAGATCATTGAGTTTGCCTTTGCGCAGCTCAACCATTTTCGGCACATAGTTTTCACGAATCAGATCTGGATCAATGATTTCCAAATCATGTGGAAGTTCGATGTTACGTGCTTTTGCAACTTCAATTACGGCTTCAGGTTTTGCCAATAAAATACAGTGTGCAATGCCACGAGATTGACAAATGGCAGCCGCTTGGATGGTCCGTGGTTCATCACCTTCAGGTAGAACAATCCGTTTTTTCGCAGCAATGGATTTTTGTACCAATTCATGACGGAATGCAGAAGGGGACAAGCGTGGTTGATACGAACCATTCAATACTTCAGTAATCCACTCAGCATTAATGTGGCTTGAAACAAAGCGAGTCACTTGCTCTGCACGTTCTACGTCATCGACAGGAATTTCATTGCCTAAATTTGAAAGTTGTTGTGCCGTTTCAAAAGTGCTTAAAGGCGTATGTAAAATCGGTAAGCCTTGCTTAATCGCGGTTTGGCAGAAATCTAAAACTTGTGGGTTCGGCTGATGATGTTCAGTCAAAACCAAACCGGCAAGTGGAATACCATTGCTACTTGCAAGGCTAGAAGCCAACAACACATCAATACGGTCAGAGGCGCTGATAATCAGTTCACCTGCCACAAATTTGTGAAGTTCATGTTCAATATTCGATGCAACTAAGCTGCTATGTAGTACACGGCGATGAGCAGCATCGCCTTGGTTGATCCATTCCGCTTGAATATGCGTCGCCAAGTCAGACATGCGCGGTACGCTGAGCGTATTACTAAATGGAACGAGGCCAATAACAGGTAGCTGTGTAGAACCAATTTGCGGATTACTTTGTTGTAATTCGAGTACAAATTTATTGGTGTCACTAATTAAACGCAGATTTGGATCAAGTGTGACAGGAATTTGCGCAGACTCTTCTGGCAAGCCACGTGTGCGCATAAACAAAACACCCGCAGTACGTTCAGATGCAGCACCACCGAATTGGCGTAGAGAACTATCAATTTTCTCAGCCGTTTTCGTGGCATTTTGAATATCTGCAGTGCTGACAATAATCACTTTAGCATCGAGTGCTTTTGCTAAAGTCGCATTCAGTTCTGAGGCAAAGTTATCTCGGCTGTTTGGAACCAAGCCTTCAACAATAATCAGATCATGCTTTTTTGCAATTTCACGGTGCAAACGAACTGCTTCTTCGAGCAATTCATCACTTTCATCATGACTCAGTTGTTTCACGATGGTGGCATGATGAATGGGTTCTACCGTTTCATTATTAAATAAATGACGATAAAGAGCCGTTGTACGGTCTACAGTATCTGCGACATTTTCCTGTGAAAATGGTTTCAGAAAACCTGCTTTGACCCCTTGGCATTCCAAAGCATAAATTAAACCTAAGCATGCAGATGTTAAACCTACACCTTCCCCAGTTGGCACGAGTAAAATTGTTTTCATACGGTGTCTAAATTAAAGCTAAAAATTAATATTGAAGGCGAAGGGGCTGATGCGATTGCTTATGCAATCGCAGCTTCAGCATCAGACTTTTTTGTAGCAGACGCTGTCACCTCGTCTACAACATGCTCAGTTTCTTTGGCAATACGGCCTTCTTCATCGGTTGGAACAACCCAAATTTGTGGGCCAGTACCGTGGTCAATACGACCTTCAGTACCGCGTTTTAAGTTGTCATTTAATTCTTTACTCAGGTTGAAACCAAAGTGCGGTAAGTATGAAACCGTTTTTTCACGAATGTAGGCAGAGTTTTCACCAATACCACCTGTGAAGAATAAACCGTCAATACGTGGTAGACCACAGCTGAGACCTGCCAAAGATTTTGCTAAACGGTAGCAGAATACTTCAATGGCAAGCGCGGCATCTTCATTGCCTTGTTCTGATGCTTCGATCAATGTACGCATGTCATTTGATAGATCAGACAAACCGAGTAGGCCTGATTGGCTGTTCAGCATTTTGTCGATTTTGTAGATATCCCAACCTAAGTTGCTCGCAAGGAAGCTGTGAATACTTGGGTCAACATCACCACTACGTGTGCCCATCACCACACCTTCAAGTGGTGTTAGACCCATTGACGTATCTACAGATTGACCATTCCAAATCGCACAAGTCGAGCTACCATTGCCTAAGTGAGCAGTTAACCAGCCACCTTGTTTAAAGCTGCCTGCCAACATTGAGCCACGCTCAGATACGTAGGCATGGCTAGTACCGTGGAAGCCATAACGACGTACGTTATGCTGTGTGTACAAGAATTTTGGTAATGCATAGCGGTATGCATGAGACGGCATCGTTTGGTGGAATGCTGTATCGAATACGGCTACTTGCGGAAGTTCAGGGAACAAGCGCATGGTTGCTTCGATCCCTACCAAGTGAGCCGGGTTATGCAATGGAGCAAGCGGTGTAGCTTCACGAATACGTTCAATAATTTCTGGTGTTAATAGCTCAGCTTTGGTTAATGTACCGCCGTGAACAACACGGTGACCAATCGCTTGAGGATTATGGTGAGCCAAACGCTCTAAAATAGTTTCGAGGGCTTTTTCATGGTCAGCATGTGGAATAGACAGCTCAAGCGCATCACCACCTGTAGTGACCCCTTTAATACGTGCATCAGCAGAACCTAGGTTCTCGGCTAGACCAAAAATACGATCTTCACGGCGCTCAGAAACTAACGCATATTTGATAGAAGAAGATCCGCAGTTAATTACTAATACTGATGTAGACACGTTTAAATACCCGAATTCTAATTGAAATACTTATCCATAATATTGATCTGATTGCAGTTGTATTGATTGATGCAATTTAGATCTGTGATGATGTTTTATCATGGGTTTTTTTATCGTCCTAGATAGACTTTAGGAGATTAGACTTAAGCACTATCGACCCTGAGCACAATAATAATTAAAATTTATCAGTTCATAGTTTTCATTTATTAATAAAATAATCCTCAAAATTTATACGATTTAAGAGATATACATAGAACATAACATGCGGTTGCTGCGCTGTAATCCTAAAATTGTTGCAAAAAAGCAGGTAATTTGAACTTCTCTTATTTTTCTGAAGCATTTAATTGTCAAAATATCTGTTTTTCAATTCTAGATCCTGTGTGTTTACAGGCTTATATTTCAATATGTGAACCCTGGGTCTAGTTTTTTAAATCGTCATAAAAAAAGCTGTGCCTTTACTCAGAAAAGCACAGCTTTCATTGTCTTATTGGGTGTTATTGGCGAATTTGACCATCACCAAATACAATCCATTTTTGAGAAGTCAGACCTTCTAGGCCGACTGGTCCGCGTGCATGGATTTTATCGGTTGAAATGCCGATCTCAGCACCAAGACCATATTCAAAACCATCCGCAAAACGCGTTGAGGCATTGATCATCACTGAACTCGAATCTACACGCGCCAAGAACTGACGAGCCAGACTAAAGTTTTCGGTAATGATCGAGTCGGTATGGTGTGAGCCATATTTGTTGATGTGCTCGATCGCTTCATCTAGGCCAGTAACGACTTTCACTGCCAAAATCGGGCCTAAGTATTCGGTGTACCAATCTTCTTCAGTTGCAGGAACAATCGATTCACCCAAAATGCGCTGGGTTTCAGCACAGCCACGAAGTTCAACTTTTTTCTCAGCATAAAGTTCAGCAATGCGTGGTAAAAACTCTTCAGCGACATTTTCATCGACGAGCAAGGTTTCCATGGCATTACATACGCCATAACGGTGTGTTTTGGCATTAAGCGCAATAGGTAATGCTTTTTGCAAATCAGCCTGAGCTTCCACAAAAACATGGCAGTTACCATCAAGATGTTTGATAACAGGCACACGTGCTTCATTGGTGATACGTTCGATTAAGCCTTTGCCACCACGAGGTACGATCACATCGACATATTCAGGCATAGTAATTAATTGGCCAACCGCAGCACGGTCTGGGGTATTAAGCACTTGAACGGCATGCTCAGGTACACCTGCAGCAGTTAAGCCATGTTGAATCGCTGCCGCAATTGCTTGGTTAGATTCCAAAGCTTCAGAACCACCACGTAAAATAATCGCGTTACCTGATTTAAGCGCTAAAGATGCGGCTTCAAGCGTTACATTCGGGCGAGATTCATAAATCATGCCGACAACACCTAGCGGCACGCGCATTTTGCCCAGCTGAATACCTGTCGGACGAAAGGCCATATCGGTAATTTCGCCAATCGGGTCAGTGAGTGCGATTACATCTTTTAGACCTTGAAGCATGCCTTTAAAGCGTGTGGGGGTAAGTTCTAAGCGATCAAGTAGAGCACTATCCAAGTTGTTGTTATGCGCTTTGGTCATATCCACTTGGTTAGCTGCCAAAATTGCAGTTTCACTGTTTTGTAAAGCAGTATAAATTGCTGATAAGGCATTATTTTTAGTCTGGGTAGAAGCCCCTGCGAGCACACGTGATGCTGTGCGTGCTTGCTGTCCTACCGTTTGCATGTATTGTTCAATAGACTCTTGCATAGCGGTTTGATCACTTAGAAATTTCAACTCGATATTAACAGCCTGTGACTGAACAATGAAGCACTTAAGTGCATATTCGACTGTACATGCTGACCAGAATTAACATTTTGAAATTGTTTTTAGAACAAAAGTAGATAAGCGGCGGGGATATCAGTTGCTTGTAAAATGAACCTCTGTATAGAATGAAACAATAGCGACATTGAAGTCGTACAAATAACGATTAAAGAGCAGGACGCTAAGTCGAGCAGAGTCTCTAAATGAATTCCTGACAATAAAAATAAGGCAGGAATGGAGGAAAGGAATATGAATTCCATTATCCAAATGGATCCCACCGTACAGGAAAGTACGCATTACAGTTTTTTCGATCTGTATGACAAGCAAAGCTTTAAACAGCCTGCCAGAACGACATGGATTGATGGCTGGAAGGTCGAATATATGGCCATTGCACAACCTGAAACCATTCATCGCACCCCGATTGTTATTATTGGTGGGGCATTTCAAAACTTTAATTCCTACAAATATTGTGTCGAACAATTATTTGCGGCAGGCCCTATTATTTTAATTGATTTACCATCCATGGGCTCAAACCAGCAAATTACCAATGTCGATACAGCAGTGTCAGCAGGGACTTTAGAGTTGGGTGATCTGGCGCAGATGTTGGGCGTTTGGCTGGATATCGTCGGGCTAGAAAAAGTATCCGTGATGGGGATGTCACTAGGTTCAGTGGTGGCAGCAGGTCTGGCCGATCAACGTCCTGAGTTGATTGATCGCATGATTTTAATGGGCGTGATGCAAAAAACGCGCAAGAGCTGGCGCATGTTGCTTGAAGAATCCTTGCACTTGATGAAAGAACAGCGCATGGATGAATTTGGCCAAGCGGTGATTTTGTATTTGGTCAATCATGCCAAACTGGATGTGACGCGTATGTCACCGACAGCGAAGCGTTTGTTCTTTAGACAAATGGCTGAATTCACCAATACCGAACAAGAGCGTTATGACATTAACTGTAATCGTTTGCTGCGTTTGCAAGACGTGCCGATTCCACAGTGTGATGTATTGGTGTCTTGCGGGCAGTACGACAGTTTTACTTTACCGCATGAAAATGCAGGTTTTGCCTTGCAATGTCCGAATATGCAATTTGCCATGATTGCCAATGCAGATCATTTACCACAGTTGCAACGCCGTAAGGAAACCATGAATTTGTTTGCAACTTATCTACGCGGTGAGTCTATTCAGCAGTTGGAAGGGATCATTCCAATGAGCCGAGAGCAAATGCAAAATATCGAACGCCGTGGCGAAGCGCGGGTGAGTGTACAACAGCCATTCACGCATTTATCTCATCGCCATTCAGACCTTGCGGTTGACACTCAAATTATGGATTTAAATTATTTCGGCGTGTTGCTGAATGTGCAGGCTGAAATGTTGGACTGCATGCACGCATATCCTCGGGATTTGGCATTACATCTAGAAGATGAAGAAGGTGAGTTTAAAATTGAATGTCTCATCTTTGACGTTGTAGATACGCAGGTTCGCGCTTTGTTTAAGCATGGTAGTTTTGAGTTGGCGGAGCGTTTATTGCGCTTTGTACAACGCCAAAAAGAAGATGTGTTGATATTAGAAGCCGTAAGTTAAAACATGAACATATAAAAAAAACAGCGCTTTAGCGCTGTTTTTTTGTTTTGGCATGCACCATCCAAACTAAATCTCCGCAGTGCTGCTCCGCATCGTGAAAAGGAATCACTTGTTCTTGCTGCTGTTGTGGAAAGTATAAGTCCGGCTGAACGACGTCTACTTCTTCAAATCCTGTATGACTGAAAAACTGCTGTAACTCAGCAGGGGATTGAAAATGAAAAGTAAAAGCGCTGCGAGACATGACTTTGAGTAATTTACTACTGGCCCAAATAAAACGTGCTAAACGGTTCTTGACGGGTTCAGGATAGATGTCGGTCAGATAATGTAATTCCTGAAATGAGGCGCCATATTCGGTGATCCCTTGCAATAACTTATTCAGTAGCGTTTGATCAAAATAATTAATCAGCCCCTCGCTAATCACCACCAATGGACGTTCAGCGTCAAAACTCTGAAAAATACGTTCAAAATCTTGTGTGAAAATGTCGCCAGTTAAGACCTCGGGGGCATGCGGGTCAATCTGTTTGAGTGCCTGTGTTTTGATTTTTGCCATATCCGGCAAGTCGAGTTCACGATAGTTAATTTCAGAATGCTTGGTGCGAAAATTCCAACCGCGCGGGGAGAGGCCACAAGCAATTTCGAGGACTTGTAGCTGAGGGTGTTGGGCAATGAGTTGATCTAAATGTTGATCGATCATGGCATGGCGCTGTTTGAGCGTCGAGCGCATGCTACCGCCCACATTCTTTTCTGCCCAGCTTTCTAAAGGATGAACTAAACGTGCTAAAAATTTGCCTTTACGTGTGGCAAAAACGGGATGCGAAATCCCCATGCTGTACCAAATATAGCCGGTGTAATGTGCAGTAAAGGAAATGTGTCGATGTTCCGATAAACTTTGTGTCATGTCGTCCTGACCTAATGTTGTTTTTATTGGCAATTTTTGTATAGCGCCGAAGCACTTATTTTGACTTCATCATAAATCAAAAAGGAGCACCTTGTCGTGCTCCATTTTCTAGAATTTTGAAAGTCTTGGATTAGCAATATTGATTTTTAAAATCCACAATACGGTTACGCACGTTTTGCCAGTCCGCCCCGAGTTCAATGCTTTGTCCAATCTCAATCTGTGGGATTTTACCGCGCATACGTTCTAGGCGTTCTTGATTTGGAAGAGCCAAGTTTTGAATGCCATCCAGCGCAATGCATGCAGATTCACGGTTATTACACACGAGGCCCATATCACAACCTGCATTTAATGCTGCTTGGATACGAGCATCTGCGCCGCCAGCGACACAAGCGGCTTGCATGCTTAAATCATCGGAGAATAAAATGCCATCAAATTGGAGCTCTTGACGTAAGACTTTCTGAATCCAATACGGTGAAAATCCAGCAGGATTAGGATCAATATTTTCATAAATCACATGCGCAGGCATTAAGGCATCAAGCTGTGGTTGCAGTTGAATAAAGCTTTGCATGTCTTTTTGATAGATTTCTTCATAACTACGATGGTCAATGGCAGCAGCGACATGTGAATCTGCTTTCACCGAGCCATGGCCTGGGAAATGCTTACCTGTAGATGCCATTCCTGCACGTTTCATACCTTTTAAGAAAGCACTTGCAAGTGGAATGATGTCTTGCATATTTTTGGCAAAACCACGGTCACCAATCACATCACTGACATTATTTAGGTCCAGCACTGGTGCAAAACTGAAATCGATCCCGACCGCAAGGACTTCAGCCGCCATCAACCAGCCACATTGTTCAGCCAGTTCAACTGCTTTTTCAGGTTCAGTTAAGTAAAGTTCTCCAAACTTACCCATAGCTGGTAGGAGTGTGAAGCCTTGCTTTAAGCGTTGTACACGACCACCTTCCTGATCGACGGCAATTAAAATATCAGGACGGATTTGACGCATATGGTCGGTCAGGGCACGAACTTGTTCAGGAGATTCAATGTTGCGACCAAATAAAATCATGCCGCCAACTTGTGGTGCCTGTAATAGTTCAATATCTTCTTGGGTGAGTTCTGTGCCAGCAATGTCGAGCATTAATGCGCCAATCATATTCGGTGTCCGTGTTGGAATTTTTAAGGAAAAACAATACCTGAATTCTGCAATGATTTGCTACACTTTGTCAGCAGAGAATATGATAAAACTACACGACATAAACATATTAAGTTGTTTAAGATTTTGAATCTATTCAATTCAGGTCGAAAACCAACACGGTAATATTGGTCTTAATACCAAGGAAGTACAAATTATTTATGAAACTTCAAACATTAGCTTGTGCCGTTGCGATTGCGACAGGTGGATTCTTTTTCACTCATGTGGTGAATGACGCAATTGCTGCCAATAATACAGAAGCAGTGAGTGCGGGTACTATTCAACCCACTCAAGAACAAGCCTTGGTCTCACGTCAGCTTGCAACATTGGTAGACCGTCAACACTATTTAAATCAGCGTTTAGATGCCAATACCTCTAACCGTATTTTAGATTTTTATATTGATAGTTTAGACGCTGAACATACGTTGTTCTTGGCATCGGACATTGAAAATTATAAAAAACGTTATGGCCCAACTTTTGGCGCAAATCTCAAAGCGGGCAATTTAACAGGGCCGTATGCCATTCATGCGCAATATCGTGAGCGCTTAAAACAGTTCTACACCTATATGTTGGAAGAGCTGAAAAAGCCACAAAATTTAAATCAACCGAATAGCTACATCGAAACCGATCGTGAAAAAGCGCCATTCTTTAAGTCGACAGAAGAACAGCGTGCGCATTGGAATAAAATGTTGGTCTCTCAGCTGATCAATTTAACCATCAGCAAAGAAGAAGAGAAAGCCAAACAAAAAGCGTTGAAAGATGACCCAACACTGGCAAATGGTCAAGACTTAACAGGTCCTGAAGACTTAACACCTGTACAGACTTTAACCAAGCGTTATACGCGTCAGTTAGAGCGGATTAGTCGTTTAAAAAGCGATGATGTGCTCGACAAAACTCTGAATGCCATGATGCTGACGTATGATCCGCACAGTAATTACTTTCCACCTGTAGATGCGATGGAATTGAACCGTCAAACCACGCTGCAATTGGAAGGGATTGGGGTATCGATCCGTCCTGAACGTGGTAATGAAGACTACACCAAAATCGAGACGATTGTGGAAGGTGGTCCTGCTAGCAAATCAGGACAAGTCAAGTCAGGCGATCGTATCGTTGGTGTTGCCCAAGATGGCGACAAAATGGTGGATGTGATCGGTTGGCCGAGCAATGAAATTGTCGGACTGATTCGTGGTAAACGTGGCACCAAAGTGACTTTACGTTTATTGGGTGCTGGTGCGTCCATGAATCAAGCGCGAAATGTCACAATTGTACGTGATGTGATTCAAGAAGAAGATGCAGGCGTGCGTTCACGTACCGTTGAACTTGAGCGTGATGGCAAAAAACATAAGTTCGGTGTAATTGAAATTCCATCGTTTTACTTGAACTATCGTGCACGTCGTGCAGGTACAGACTACCGTTCTGTGTCAGAAGATACCAATAAAGCCTTAAAAACTTTAGATGCTCAAAATGTTGAGGGTATCATCATTGACTTACGTAACAACCCTGGTGGCTCACTTGAAGAAGTGGCACGTATGCTTGGTCAAGTGATTAAATCAGGTCCAGTGGTGCAAATCCGTGATGGCAATGGCAATGTCAGCGTGTTTGAAGATGATGATGGGGGCGCGCAAACTTATGCAGGTCCATTGGCAGTATTGATTAACTTGGCTTCGGCGTCTGCGAGTGAAATTTATTCTGCTGCGATTCAAGACTATGAACGTGGTGTGGTGATTGGTAGCACCACAACGGGTAAAGGAACAGCGCAGGTACAACTTGACTCTTTAGCCTATGGTCAAGCAACCTTAACGCAACGTAAATTTTACCGCGTGACTGGCGGCAGTACCCAAAATAAAGGGGTCGTGCCTGATATTAAGTTGGTTGATATTTACAATGAAGAGTTTGGTGAACGTAAAGCGAAAAATGCTTTACAGTGGGATACCATTCCTACAGCACCGTTTAAACGTGAAGGCTCGATCCAAGCCTATGTTCCCGATTTGATTAAGTCATCTCAGCAACGTGTCAGCATTGATCCGCAATTTAAATATTTAGAGCAACGTACTGCGATTGCGAAAAAGACAGAAGAGCAAAAGCGTGTGGTGCTTGACTTAGCGAAGCGTAAAGCCGAGCTGTTGGCACTAGAGCAAAAGTCTTTGGATGCTGAAAATCAGCGTCGTAAAGTGGTGGGTCAAAAACCTTATGCCAACTGGGAAAGCTACCAAGCGTCTATGGATGCATTGGTGGAGGCACGTGCAAAAATGAAGGCAAACCAACGTCCAGCACTGCCTGAAGAAGAAGTCTTTGTGACGGAAGCAGCAAACGTGCTAATGGACTATGCCAAATTACAAGGCAAAACGCATACAACAACAGCCAAAAAGTAAGTAATTCATCCATAAATAACATTGAGATGATTGCTTGAGTTTTTGACAGAAAAGATGAATTTATCCATTGAGAAATAGCGAGCTACGGCTCGCTATTTTTTTGTGAGTAGGGCGGTGTTCGATTTAAATCTAGAAAGCAATCTATAAATGATTCTAACTTATTCATTTTATTATGATTAGAAACTGTTCTAAAATAATAAACACCTGATGCAATTTTTATCAAAAGTTTAAGTTTTAGTGAACTTCATCAAGCTTTATTTTTTTAAATTAATCAGTTGCTTAAAATCTTGAAAGAAAGACTTGACCATTACCGTAGACTAATAGATTCTAAGAGAAAATAAGTAAGTAATTGAAAATGTAACAAGTTAAAGGGAAGAGATAGATTGGGTAATTCGGTTAAAGAAAGTGCCACGATAACCTAAGCGGAACGCTTGATATGACCCATATTCATTATGATTACAATCTGGTCGTTGGTTCAATCGTAGTTGCATTATTAAGTTGTTACTTAGCTGTTTCACTCGAACAAATGTTGTTCCGTGGAACACGACCAAGATATGAAAATGTCATTTTATTATTCAGCGGTGCAATTTTAGGTGCTGCGATTTGGTGCATGCATTTTGTGGGCATGATGGCCAGCCATTTGCCTTCAAATTATAGTTTTGATACCAGTCTGACCCTAACTTCCTATTTTATCGCCTTTGTCGCGTCCACTTTTGCCGTGTGGTTAACCACACGACTGACGCTACCATTTCCTCGTTTGATTTTAGGCTCCGTGTTAATGGGACTTGGCATTTCCGGCATGCATTATACCGGCATGCTGAGTTTAGCCGTTCAGGGCTATGAACAACGCTACGAACCTTTAATTGTTATCTGTTCAATTTTGGTCGCGATTTGTGGTTCAGGTTTAGCATTTTGGCTGACATTTAAAAATAAGTATTCGTCTAAACGTAACATCATGAATGCCTTTGTTGCCGTGATGCTGACTTTTAGCATTGTCGCTATGCATTATATAGGAATGGCGGCTGTAGATTTTGTACCGCTAAACTCGATGGATGTATTGGTCGCGGCTCAAATTAATCACAATTTATTGCTGTTTATTGTCTTATTTGTCACCAGTTTATTGTTGATGGCAGCCTTTAGCGTTGCAGTACTAGAGCAACGTTTAGAGCATCGCAGTTTGCAGTTGATGCGCGCAAATCGAGAACTGGCCAATCAAGCGGTACAGGACAATTTGACTCGTTTACCTAATCGACTGTTTTTGGCTGAATATGCACATTTCCTATTTACAGAGCATCGTTTAAGACAAGATAAAATTGCTTTTATTTATATTGATATTGACCGTTTTAAAGCGGTCAATGATGTGTTTGGACACCATGTCGGTGATCAACTGCTGATTCAAATTGCTACGCGTATTCACCGTTTAATCGATGATCAAGCCAAATTGCTACGAATCGGTGGCGATGAATTTCTGATTGTGCTCGAGTCGGCAAGCAATGACTCTGCCACAGCAATGTCTGAAAAAATATTGGAATTGATGCAAGAAAGCTTCTTGATTGCAGGCAAGGAAATCAATATTTCAGGCAGTATTGGTATTGCGATGTACCCTGAACATGGTGCGAACTTGCAAGATCTGCTGATCAATGCAGACACTGCAATGCTGAGTTCGAAGTATCAGGGGCGTAATACCTATTCGTTTTTTAATTATACTGCCGACCAATTTGAAGAAAAAAGTCAGACGAAACTGATCAATGATTTATATAAAGCGGTAGAAGAACAGCAGTTTAGCTTGTTTTATCAGCCAAAATTTAATGCCACTGATCGTGAAATTTGTGGGGTTGAGGCCTTAATTCGTTGGAATCATCCAACCTTAGGTATGCTGACGCCAAATAAGTTCATTAATGGCGCGGAAAAAACAGGACTAATTATTGCCATGGGTTATTGGGCGCTTGAAGAAGCCTGTAAGCAAATTCAGCACTGGGAAAAGCTGAACATGCCGCTGTATCCGATTGCGGTCAACTTATCAGCCATTCAGTTTGAACATAAACATTTATTTAGTACCTTAGAGTCGCTTTTTGCACGGTTTGAAATTAACCCGTCAAATTTAATTATTGAAATTACCGAGTCAACAGCGATGCATCATATCGATGCCAGTATTGTGACTTTTGAACATTTGAGACAGATGGGGATTAAAGTTGCGATTGATGACTTTGGAACGGGACATTCAAGTTTCTTATATTTAAAAGAACTGCCTGTAGATGAACTGAAAATTGACCGTGAGTTTATCCGCAATTTGAGCGTTGGCTCTAAAGAAGAAATTATTTTAGAAAGTATTATTCACTTGGCAATTCGACTGGGGCTAACAGTCACTGCAGAAGGTGTAGAGACAGAACAACAAGCAGAAATTTTAAAACGTTTAGGTTGCCAACAGTTACAAGGATATTTGTTAGGAATGCCGATGCCAGTGGCACAGCTTGAAGAAAGCATGAAAGCGAAAGTTGAATAAGGTCATTTGTGGTCTTATCGCATTGCCAATGAGTATAGAAGAAAAGACAGTGGAATACGTTATATCGTCGATAAAAACAGGTCGTCATCCAATGTAAAACATCAAGACACGCCACGCTAAGATTTTGACTCAACCCGATGTGGTTGATTATTTTTAATGGTCAATCTGATACAATATCGCCAATTTTCCATATTGATCAGATCTGATCTTTTGCACTGCGAGTTTTGCAGTAGGTGTCTTTCATGAGTTTTAAAGAAGAATTAGCGACACAGGTCGCTCAGCGACGTACTTTCGCTATTATTTCCCACCCAAATATTTGATATCTATTCAAGCCCATTCAACCTATTTCAAATATAATAATAAAAGCATTGTAAGTGCTGTAAAAATATAAAAATATTGATATTCTTTATCTGGTATATCTTTCAACCCCATTCAATAGATTTCAAGTCTAGTCAGTATGTTTGTGTACATATGTGTGTACACATTTTCTAGAATTTTCTATTTGAAAAAAATATGTACACAGGTGGAGTAAAATGCCTTTAACAGATACGTGGCTTAAGAAGAATCTAGATCGTGAACGTTCAGCTATACATACAGAGTCTGATCAAGATGGATTGAGCGTTCGTGTATCGCAAAAAGGAAAACTCACTTTTCAGATGCGTTTTCGATATAACGATAAGCAAGCTCGTTTAGACTTGGGAACCTATCCAAATATGAGCCTTAAAGAGGCTCGTATTGAATTGCAGAAAATGAAAGCAATTTTAGAAAAGGGACATGACCCGCGTATTCATAAAAAAGTAGAGCTTCACAAGATCACAGAGGCTATAACTTTTGAAGCGTTATTTCGTGAGTGGCATGCGAAATATAGTATTCCTAATAAAAAGAATGCAGATCAATATTTAAGATCATTTGAACTTTATGTTTTTCCAAAGTTAGGTAGCATACCTGCTGAGCAAATCACATTACATATGTGGTTAGATTTACTAGAAGAGCAATTTAAACAGTCGCCATCGATAACTGATCGCATTCTTACGAATACAAAGCAGTGTTTGGATTGGGGGATTAATCGAAAATTAATTGAGCAAAATCCCATAAGACATATCACTGGAAAGCGTGACTTAAATATTAAGAAAAATAAAACTGTTCGAGTATTACAAGATGATGAGTTGTCTTTAATTTTTAAAATTTGTGATGAGTCTAGAACATCATTAAGGAATGTTTTATTTCTCAAGTTATGTTTGTTTTATGGTAATCGATATAGTGAGTTGAGGCTTGCACGGAAATCAGATTTTGATTTTAGTAAAAATACATGGACAGTACCGTATGAAAATCATAAGACAGGAGAAAGTAAAGGGGACATTGTTCGACCTATTATTGATGAGATCAAACCGTGGCTTCAGTCTGCAATGGATTTGAGTAATTCTGAATACATTTTCCCACATGAAAATGGCAAAGAGCCAATGGGGCGTAGTGGGCCAACAGATACCCCTTATAACTTCATGCAATTTGCAAGGAAGAATTATAAAATTGAAATGGATCATTGGTCTATGCATGATTTACGGCGTACAGCAAGGACAAATTTCAGTGCGTTTACAAGTAGGGATGTTGCGGAACTGATGGTTGGTCATGTGATGCCTGGGGAACAGGGGACATATGACTATTATGATTATCAAAAAGAGATGTCGAAGGCTTATAAAAAATGGTGGAAAAAATTAAGTAATCTGTCTAGCTAGACAGATTACTCATTTGGTTGTTATTGAAATATTTGATTAGCCATTCGTTAAACGTTTCTTCATCCCAAAGGCTAGTAGAGCCAGCGCATTTCTTAATAGGTTGAGGCATTGGTTGCTCGAACATTTTTTGATTAGGTTGTTGGTAACGCCATAAAGTCGATGCAGAGCAATTTTTGAGTTTGTGGCGAATTTCTTTAGATGTTAAGTAGCCCATATCTTTGATCCTTTTGTGATTATCGCAATTAGATAAAAGAACTAATTTTTTAACCTTAAATATTGGCTGGAAATCAACCTATAATGTTAAAACTATTAGATCAGTTCATTGATGGGGTAACTATAAAATTTAGAAAATTTTTAAAATAGAGCAGTACGCATATTTAGAAATATAGTAGTATTATGCTATGCAATTATCTGTATTTTAATAAATTATGATTGATAAAAAATTATCAAGGTTAGAGCAGCTTGAGCAGGATATATGGTTAAACTTTTGTTACTACTATCAGTGTGAATTGGATAATGAATTAATAGAAACGGGGAATCAATCATACATTGATCAAAAAGAAAAAATCATAAAAAGAATGCAGCAGAATGATTTTCCATTGAGTGAGCAGTCAGCTTTTCATTTAGAAATGATGGGGGATGTGGTTTCAATCCCTTTCAAGCCATTCCAGATTGCACAGCTTTTAATGCAGATAAATACATTAAGACTTGAGGTGAATAACTTGCCTGCCAAAATTTTCCAAAGGCAATATTCAGATATTTTAATTGCTTATGTGCAAATGCTTGGTGGGGTGGAGTTTATTCAGAACCGTACACTTGCCAAAAGTGCAAAGGCAATTATTGCAGTCAAAGCTCGTTACGACAAGCATTTGTATCCAAGACGGGAAATTTTATATCGCACTTTAAGAGAGCAGGTGGCGCGTCGTGGCAAATGGGATAATTTGAATCAAGCAGTTAATTTTGTGCTTAATGATCTAGTCAAAGCTTTTGAGGCTTACGATATTGAATGGCTTCAGTCTGAACTTGTGCTTAAGCAAAAAACGCTCAGTGAATTAGAGCAGGAGAGTAAGCGGTTGTATGCTAAAGCTCAGTCAGATGGCGTGCGAAGAAAGCCAGCATCAATTGCGAAAAAAATAGAAAAATTACAGCTGCAACTTAACAATCTTAAACAGATATTGAAGGCAAAATATCCCTCTAAAGAGATGGAGGAGTTTGGGTATAAGATGCCTTACAGTGGTGGATACATTGCTGAAACAATCATCCATGAGTTAAGAAATCAGCCTGAAATATTAAAGGAAATTTTATTTAATAAAGATTAAATATGTGTTTTATATAAAACGCAGATTCAAATAATGGTCAATTAAGCTTTATACAATTCAGTGGTTGGAGTCACATTTTTTGTAAATAAATTTGGGTGATACGTATTCAGTTTCATAATAGAAATAGTTGTATTTAAGAAGTATTTCTCCGAAAATTGCTTTCCATGTCTTTTCATTTGTGCCCTCAACGCCTTGAATATCCATAGGATAATCAATTTCATGAGTGGTTAATATAATATTTGTATTTGGTGCAATGATGAGATACTTTTCATTTCTTAGAGGGATGAAATCTTTCATCGAAAGCGGTTTACATTCACGTTCTGTAGCACTATATACAGTTAGTACATAATTATTTGATAAATCACGTTGAACGTGAAAAAACAAATCTAAAATTTCAGATTGATACTTATCATGAAATTTATCAATCATTACTGAAATTTGTTGTGTAAGCCCTTGCTCAATAAATGATTTATCACGTGAATCACATTTATTCATATCGAATACATATGTAAAAATATTAAGGTTAAATCGTTGCTGAGTTTTGAAGAGCTTTTTCATTACTCGTGCATTTTCTTTTTTTAATTCATTAATAAGTTCTAAGCGTTGGAGTCTGTCAGCCATTGCTATTCGAGTCGTTGAATCTCTTTTTAATTCATTCACGAAAGAATTTACTGTAGGCAAAATATCATTGATATATTGTTCATTATGCAAATATAAATGATTGATTGGCCTATCTAATTCATATCCTAATTTTGAATAAGCTTTGTGTAATGCTTTTACACTTTGACTAAGTTTGAAAAATTTATGTTCGAGTAGCATTGGACTTATGCCGGGAAAATTTTGTAAACGTTCAAATACGTGATCGGTTTGAGGGGAGTTACTGAACCGTACCGGGTTTGTCGGAGAGTCAATATTCTGAGAGACTATCCCGATGACAAAATTAAAATATACCCCTGAAATCAGAGAAAGAGCGGTTCAATTATTGATTGAATCTGAAAAAGATTA
>NZ_VPDB01000057.1:0-14520 GCF_013417925.1 Acinetobacter sp. YH12218 | reverse complement strand
GATGCACTTAAAGCAGCCGTTGATACAGCGAAAGGCACAGCTCAAACTTTAGTTAATGCTTTACCAGACTCTGAATCAGCGACACAAAGCTTACTACAAGGTCGTTTAGACTTATTGACCACCACAGTCCCTGCAGTGAACGATACAGACAGCAACAATGAAATCGACCCTGTAACTTTAGCGACGATTAACGAAGACCAATCGTTTATCGTGAGTAAAGCAGATTTGTTGGCTAAAGCTTTGAATCCGAATGCTACGATTACCAATTTAAGTTCGGCTGACGGTACATTTACGGACAACGGCAATGGCACATGGACATTTACACCAAAAGCGAACTATGCAGGTAATGCACAGTTCACTTATAAGATTGATGGTGTAAATGCTTCTGCAAACTTTACAATTACTGCCGTTGCCGATGCAGTCAACATTACCCTAAAACAAGATATTTGGGATAACAGTGCTTCAGGCGGTGCAACAGGAACAGTGCCATTACAAACCCCACCACCATCAACTGGACTGATCTTCAAAAAATATACCAATATTTTAGAGTCTGCATACGTTGGTGATAGTACTAGTGCTGAAAATTTAAGAGCTGCGTTTAAAGCCAATATTTTGGAAGGCAAAATGGAGGCTACAACACCGACAGAGCAAGGGCGTGAACTGACTGTAAGTGGTGGCATTACCCAAAGGAATGGCGTATCTTTCACTGGACTCATCTACTTAGAAGCAGGTAAACAATACAGCTTCAAAGGTTACTCAGATGACGGTATGCATATTGAACTGGGTGGTCAAGTACTGGTCACTACAACTGGTGATGCTTATGGAAACTATGGTCCGACTGCGAATAATGCAAAAATCCCGAATGTGAGTGTCTTTACTCCAGCGCAATCAGGTTATTACACCTTAGAAGCCTATTTCACCAATATGAATAATACGGGCAGCTACTCGATTGATATTTTGGAGCGTCAAAATGGTGCAACGACATGGCCTACGACAGGTAAGCCATTAACTTCAGACAATTATTCAATTTATGGTACTGCTGAAGAATTGATGAGTTTAGGTGCTAATGTCGGTACATTTGTGCCAAATACGACAGGTAAAAATGACGGTGGTTATTTCTCTGCCGAAGCGGTGGATAATGGACTGAAAGATACCTTAATTAAACTGGCAGGTATTCAGGTTGATCTGATTGATACTGATGGTTCGGAAACAGTGACAGCCTTGGTGATGGGTGATATTCCAGTCGGTGCAATCTTAACTGATGGCACACACACCTTTACGGCAAGTAATGGCAATACTTCGGTCAGTATTAAAGATTGGGCATTGGACAAACTCAGTATTCAGCCACCTTTGGGTTATACAGGTACGTTTAATCTTAAAGTTTCTGCCACTACGTTCGAAGGTAGTAATGGCGATACAAAAGTAACAGACAAAGATATGCCTGTTACGGTCATTGATTTTAACTCGGGTACAGGTGGTTTAGATCCGAACTTAAAAACGAGTAATGATTTGTTTACTAAAGGGACAACAGGTAATGACTTACTTAATGCACCAACGGTTGCAGCTGATGTCAGAAAGGTCAATGTAAGTATCAATGGTGAAACAGGTCAAAATACTCCATGGGCGATAAGTTTTGCTGGAGGAAAATCTGGCATAAGTATCACCAAAGCGGTTATTGATTTGAATACTTCTGTTAATGCGGATGTGCATTTTGGTGCATCTGGGGATTTTCTTGGTCCAACTAAAACAGGAAATCGCTTTAATAATAACAGTGTTCACGATAGCATTAATAAGCATGTGTTAGTGAAAGATTATGCAATCAGTGGGCAAAAGTATGATACGAATAACCGTGAGCCGCAGATATTAACTATTAACTTTAATACAACTGGAACCAATCAGTTTATTTCAGGCAAGAGCTTTAACTTTGCTGCCGATACCGATACTACTCGAGTAAGAAATGATAGTTATGCCGATCAGGTGGCGGGTTCAACCATTACTATTTACTTTAATGATGGTACCAGCCAGAAACTGAGCTATGAACATCTAAGTGGTTCGGGGGCTACTAGTACAGCAGGTGCTGAGTTCGAAATCAGCTATGCAAAAGGTGCTTATATCGATGGCGGTGAGGGTAACGATACCATCTCTGGATCAGGTGGCAATGACTACCTTGTCGGTGGCGAGGGCAACGACATACTTCATGGCGGTGCAGGTAACGATTATCTTCTGGGTGGTTCAGGTGATGACACGCTCAATGGTAATGATGGCAATGACACACTCCTAGGCGGCGCAGGTAATGACATCCTTAATGGTGGTGCAGGTAACGATATCCTTGATGGTGGTGCAGGTAACGATATCCTTAATGGAGGTGCAGGCAACGATATCTTGACAGGTGGTTTAGGTATCGACACCCTCATTTACAATGTCTTGACTGCTGGCGATGCCACCGCAGGTAATGGTAAAGACAACTGGACGGATTTTGAAACACAAGACAAAATTCAGTTTGGTGCAGGTTTCTTTACTGGGCTGCTGGCATCTGATTTAAGTGATATTACAACGGTCGGGAAGTTTATTAGCGTCAGCAATGATGCGAATGGCAATGCCGTACTTAAAGTTGATCGTGATGGTGACTTACCGACTTATGGCAAAACTGATTTGCTGGTAATTGAACATCAAGCAGGTTTAACCTTGCAACAACTACTTGATAATCATCAAATTATCATTGGTTAATTTATGGGGTAGATTGAGCTACGGCTTGATCTGCCCAGCACTTAAAAAAGCAGTGTGCGATGCATGCTGCTTTTCTTTGTTTTTAAATGCAGCTTGAAATGCGGCATCAGCGAATCAATTGTATAGTTGATTTTTATTGTAAATTTGTTATGAAAGATGTGGCGCACATGGCTTTAAAGTAGGCAGGAATGCTGCTATAAACCACAGCAGTACAACGCTTTTTTGATTTGTAACCATAATATAAAATTCGACACTTAGACCATGAAATTAACCCAATCCAAGATATGGTTATGCTTGTTTTTACCCATATCTAGCACGTTTAGCACTGCTTATGCAGCGCCCTCCTCATCTTATTTTGATGCCAGTAAAAATAGAATTCAGCAGCTATTCGCACCGCAATCTGCAACTGCAAACCAAGTCAACTTGCAGCAGTTTAAGCAATTTCCATTAGATATTCAGTCGCTACAAGAACTGTTGCCTGTAGTGACTAGCACGGTTCAAAATACTGGACATTCCACAACAAATGCCGCAACGGTCGGATATGTAGCCGAACTAGGCTTACAAGATGCCATTCAACAAGCGCTACAACGCCGCCCTGAAATTACCCGCAGTATTGCCACTTTGGCAGGGCAGGCCGCCAATATCGATGCAGCCAAGGCACAGTATTATCCACAAATTTCTGGGGGCATCAGCACTGCTGACTTAACCACAGGTGAACGGGGTAGACAACTTTACAGCCTATCGGCAACCCAAGTCCTGTATGACTTTGGCAAAATTAAAAGTACGGTCAATATTGAACAAGCCAAATTATTACAAGAACAGGCCAATGTGCTCGTGAGTATTGATGATATTGCCTATCAAACCGCCAATGCCATTGTTAATGTGAACCGCTATCAAGAATTGGTTAAAATTGCTCAGCAGCAAATACAAGGACTGGGACGAATTGCGGAAATCGCCAATTTACGGGCTAAAGCGGGGATCAGCAGTCAAGCCGACCCCATACAAGCACAGTCCAATGTTGAGGCAGCACAGTCAAATTTATTGATGCAACAGACCCAACTGCACCAGTATCAACAAAAACTGCGAACATTATTGGGTTATGACGTCAATCGGATTCAATTTGATATTCCCGATGCGGTGATTCGTCAAGCAGGCTTGTACCAAGAACCTGATTTCGTGCAAATTCCACAAATGATGTCAGCACAAGCAGCCGTACAAGTGGCGCAATTTCAAAAGCAAGAAACTAAACTGAGCAGCTATCCTAGCATTCAGGTTAAAGGCAGTTTAAGCCAAGCCTTAAATGGTAAAAACCCCAACAATAATAAAGATGATGGAATGTATAGCTCGGTTATGCTTGAAGCCAATAGTAACTTTTTTCAAGGCGGGGCAACCCGTTCTCGACTGCGGGCAGCCAGTTATGCCGAAGAAGCGGCAAAAGCAGAAGTTCAAACGGTGTATTTGGATGTGTTAGACCAAGTACGTTTGATCCGAGAACAAGTGGAAAATAAACAACAGCAAATGCAAGTATTAACCTTACGTAAGCAAACGACCGCACGCACCAAAGAACTGTACCAAGAACAATATAAATTAGGCACACGTACTGTGGTGGACTTATTAAACTCCGAACAAGCTATTCATAGTGTTGCTCAAGATATTGAAAATGCACGCTATGACATCTATGCAGGTTTGGTGCAATACCTTTATATCACTGGTCGCTCTCGTGATGTGTACCATCTTAACCATCTTTCGATTCAAGGATTTGAAATTCAGCCATGAGTACGACTATTCACTATCAACCTTGGCTGCAAGCCGTTTTAACAATTGCCAAACATTATCGCATTGAAGCTTCGGAAGAGCGTTTACGTTTACAACTGGACTGGAACCCGAACCCATCTAGCGATGAGTTGGTGACTCTGATGGGGCGGCAAATTGGCCTACAGGTCAGAGCCAGTGCCTTTAGTCCCGAAATCTTAAACCCTTGGCGTTTACCTGTGCTCATTGCCATGCACGATGGGCAGGTCGGGGTGTTAGATAAACTCGATGCCGCAGGCAATGCCAGCGTACAATTTAGCGGTGACCAAGGCTTGGCACAAGTGCTCACGCTGCAACAACTGCAACACAGCATACAACAGGTCTATATTTTACGCCCTGAAAAATCGATCCCCGATGTGCGGATTGATGAATATGTCAAACCCTACGAGTCGAGCTGGTTTTGGTCAATTGTCCTGCGGGATTGGAAACGCTATATCGATGTCATGTTTGCCTCTTTAATGGCCAATATTTTGGCTTTGGCGACGGTTTTATTTTCCATGAACGTCTATGATCGGGTGATTCCAGCCCAATCGATTCCGACCTTGTGGGTGTTGGCAGGTGGGGTATTGTTGGCGGCGATCTTTGAATTTAGCATCCGTGTCGCCCGTATTTATTTGTCGGATATTATTGGCAAACGGGCCGATTTGAAAATTTCAGATCGGGTCTTTGGTCATGCGCTACGCATTAAAAATAAAGAACGTCCCAAGTCCACAGGCACCTTTATTTCCCAAATTCGAGAACTGGAAGGCGTACGGGAATTGGTGACTTCGACCACCATTTCAGCGGTGGCCGATTTACCGTTTTTCTTATTGTTCTTGGGCATTTTTTGGTTAATTGGCGGCGATTTATTTTGGGTGATGTTGGCTGTGGTGCCGTTGATGATTTTACCAGGGATTTTGATTCAAAAACCGTTGGCGAAATTGGCTGCTGAAGGTATGCGCGAAGGGGCAATTCGTAATGCCACCTTGGTCGAAGCGGTACAGGGCATTGAAGATATTAAATTATTACGTGCCGAAGCACGCTTTCAAAACCAATGGAACCATATGAATGAAGTCTCGGCAGAGATTTCGATGCGTCAGCGCAAATTGGTGGGCGTGGTTGGCGCATGGACGCAAAAAGTCCAAGGCCTAACCTTTGCCATTGTGGTTTTGGTGGGCTGTTTTGCAGTCATGAAAGGCGATATGACCACGGGAGCCTTGGTGGCCTGTTCGATTTTATCCTCTCGGATGCTGGGGCCGATTGCCCAAATTTCGGGGGTGCTGGGACGTTTGCAACAAGCCAAAGTGGCCAAAACCAGTTTGGATGAATTGATGAAAAAACCTGTCGATCAGGCGGAACATGCCCATCTGATTCATCGTGCAGCTTTGCACGGTCAGTATGAGCTCAGCCAAACCCTATTTAAATATGCCGAAGATGATGCGCAAGCGACTTTGGCAATTCAAAAACTCGAGATTCGTGCAGGGGAAAAAATTGCAATTTTAGGTCGCAATGGCGCAGGGAAATCGACCCTGTTACAACTGTTGGCAGGCATGCAAGAACCTGTACAAGGCAAAATTAAACTGGATGGGGTGGATTTGGGTTTAATTGACCCTGCCGATGTGCGTCGTGATATGGGCTTGCTCAATCAAAATGCCCATTTATTTTTTGGAACGGTGCGGGAAAATCTTAAATTGGGCGCACCTTTGGCCACAGATCAAGACATTTTAACGGTCTTGAAAATGACAGGGGCTTTGGATTTTGTGTTGGCGAAAAAAGAAGGTTTAGATCATCAGGTCTTGGAAGGTGGAGCAGGTTTTTCGGGCGGACAACGTCAGGCTTTACTCTTGTCACGGCTGTTATTACGTCAGCCGAATATTGTGCTGCTCGATGAACCGACCGCAGCCTTGGATGATGTCACTGAAAAACAATTGATTGATCATTTACACACGTGGCTGGGGCAAAAAACCTTGGTGATTGCCACCCACCGTCGTGCAGTGCTGGAATTGGTGGATCGTATTATTGTGTTACAAGACGGAAAAATTGTGATGGATGGCAGTAAACAACAGATCTTGCAGCAGTCAGTTTCCAATCAGGCGGAGGCAACAGCATGAGCCAGCAATCCTCGCAACCGAACAAAGTGACACACATTGAACCGCCTTTGCCAAGTGCCAGCTTATTTATTTGGATTATTGGCATAGGCTTGTTTGTGTTGTTGGCATGGGCGTGGTTATTCCAGCTTGAAGAAGTGTCCACAGGCACGGGAAAAGTGGTGCCTTCCTCTAAAGAACAAACTATTCAGTCACTTGAAGGCGGGATTTTAACCAAGCTCAATGTGCAAGAAGGACAAATTGTACAACAGGGGCAGGTGTTGGCACAGCTTGATCCGACCCGTTTGGCCTCCAATGTGGGTGAGTCGGCATCATTATTATTGGCCTCGCAAGCCACGGCTGCACGGTTGCGTGCCGAAGTGAATGGTACAGCACTGCATTTTCCTGCCGAAGTCTTAAAAGATCCCGCATTGGTACGTGAAGAAACCGCATTGTATCAATCTCGTCGTTTTAATTTAGAGGAGTCTTTGGCGGGTTTGCAGCAGGCTTTGCTGTTGGTACAGCAAGAGCTGGGCATGACCGAACCATTGGTGGCCAAAGGTGCAGCCAGTGAAGTGGAAGTGTTACGCTTAAAACGCCAAGCCAATGAACTGCGGAATCAAATGAACGATGTCCGTAACCAATATTTGGTCAAAGCCCGTGAAGAATTGGCCAAAGCCAATACCGACATTGAAACGCAAGGACAAATTGTGAAGGGTAAGTCGGACAGCCTGAGCCGTACCGTCTTTAAGTCACCTGTACGCGGGATTGTCAAAGAAATTAATGTCATGACCTTAGGTGGGGTAGTGGCACAAAATGGCAAGCTGATGACTTTGGTACCGCTGGATGAAAAACTGCTGATCGAAGCGCGGATTTCACCACGAGATATTGCCTTTATTCACCCAGGTCAGGAAGCATTGGTTAAAGTCACCGCCTATGACTATTCCATTTATGGCGGACTCAAAGGTAAAGTCACGGTGATTTCACCCGACACCATTCGGGATGAGGTCAAGCAAGACCAGTTTTATTATCGGGTCTATATTCAAACCAACAGCGATAAACTGAACAATAAAGCAGGGCAGCAGTTTAGTATTACCCCAGGTATGGTGGCCACAGTGGATATTAAAACGGGTCAGAAAAGCGTGTTAGATTATCTGATTAAACCGTTTAATAAAGCGCAAGAGGCGTTAAGAGAGCGTTAAGATTTTGGTTTAAATCAGGTTTTTAGTAATACTTATTGGCTATTTGTTTAAGCTTTGAGGTTTGCTTAGTTTTTACCCGAGTGTTCGAAATTGCATTGAACTGCAAGCACAGTCTGTAATAGAAATGAACAATGAGCGCCACAGGCGCTCATTTTTATCACTTGGAGCGTAAAACCTCGTGGTTCAGCACGAGGATATAAGCGACTGGCGTAAGCCATACGACATGGAATGTCGTATTAAATATCTTTGTTGTTCATTACTTAAAATATTATTGTTAAAATAAGCACATGAAAACACTTAAACTCCGCATAAAAGACAAACACGCAAAGGTGCTGATTAAATTAGCATCTGAGGTGAACTTTGTTTGGAATTATGTGAATGATTTAAGTTTTAAGCACCTAAAAAGAAAAGGTGAATTTCTATCTGCATTTGATATTGCTCAATACACCAAAGGCGAATCTAAAGAGTGTAGTTTGCACAGCCAAACCATTCAGGCTGTCACCGAAGAATTAGTCACACGCAGAAAGCAGTTTAAGAAAGCCAAACTCAAATGGCGTGTTAGCAACAAGAAGTCAGCAAGAAAATCACTTGGATGGATACCGTTTAAGAAAGTAGCGATCAAATACGCTGATGGATATGTTCAATATGGTAAACATCAATTCAAGCTATGGGATAGCTATGGATTAAGCAAATATGCTGTTAGAACTGGTTCATTTGTTGAGGACAGCCGTGGGCGTTGGTACGTGTGCCTTGTGGTCGATTCATCGAATCAAGAAAAACCAACAGCAACCAAAGCCATAGGTATTGATCTAGGTTTAAAAGATACTGCAACCTGTTCTGATGGTACGGTTATTTCAAACCCCAAGTTCTATCGCCAATACGAAAAGAAATTAGGTATTGCTCAACGAGCAAGGAATAAAAAACGTGTACGTGCATTACACGCCAAGATTGCAAATTGCCGTAAAGACCATTTGCATAAGGCAAGTACATTACTTGTTAAAAATAATGCACTCATAATTGTAGGTAACTTAAGTGCCAAAAAGCTTGTAAAAACTAAAATGGCAAAGTCTGTTTTAGATACAGGGTTTTCAGCACTAAAAACAATGCTCAAGTATAAATGCGAGAACGCAGGGGTAATGTTTGAAGAAGTCAATGAAGCCTATACCACCCAAATCTGTTCGTGCTGCGGTGAGATCACCTCAAGTAGTCCGAGAGGTAGGACAGGTCTTGGAATAAGAGAATGGTCATGTGAGTGTGGTGTCACTCACGATAGGGACTTAAATAGTGCCATGAACATTCTTGCGCTTGGGCATAAGCGTCTAGCTGTAGGAATCACCTCCGTTTAAGGGAGGTGAGGATGTCAAGGCTGTTTTTGCAGTTAAAAGCTGCGGGAGAGACCGAAGAACAATGAGGTCTGATGCGCTTGATCAATTAAAGGGCTGTTTGAAACTTTGGATGGCAAAATCTTATGGGTCACCACCGCACTGCTACGCCAGTTGGCATTGATGTTATAACTCGCGCCAAGCGAAACGTGAGGAATCACCACGCTCTCTGGACGATATTGAGTGACACCTTTGGCCACTTCAGTATCTAAGGTACCATAATAATAATTCGCTCGATCATCCGATAACCACGTTGCGCCAATATTCGGAATGATGCTGAGTTGCGGGGTTAAGCGCCAAAAATATTGATAATTCAGTTTTGCGGCCGCCGTATCACTGGCATTACCGATATCGGTGAGCACTTGAGTCGAGAGGACACCGTATTGACCTTTCCACATTCATTCTAAGCCAGCATCTGCACTCATCTGCCGATCTTCAAGTTGTTCTCTGCTTAAATTGTGCTTGGCTAGTTTGGCACGATTCAAATCATTTACCTCTAAAACATCCAGATTGGCGCTTAAAATTGCACTGATGTTAAATGCCTGATCTTGATATAAATGCATACCACCATAACGGCGACTGGACTTGAGTCAAGAGTATCTGGCTGTACCTTGACGCAGAATCAACAAGGAAACCGAGGGATCACGGGGGTGTAATTCGATCACAGATTGGATGAAATCATATGAAGAATAGATTTTCTCAGACTGGACTGACCTTAATTGAGCTGATAATTACGATTGCCATTCTAAGTTTGCTGTTGATGATGGGGAGCAGTCTGAGACAGCGTTGATTATAGTGCAAAAGAGAGCTCGAAGAAGAGTTTAACGGATTGGTCTGAATGAGACTACTTGCACCACTTGGGTTTCGATCGGTGCAAGCGATAGGTGATCTAAACGAGTCGCAAACACAACAGCATATTTCCAAGTGCTCATGTATAAATACAAAACCACAGAAAAATATATTTGAGTATTTGTCTTGGTTTATATTTCAAGTTATAAATAGAGAAATAAATGTTATATTTTGTCACTATTTATTATATAATTGTGTGTATAATCACAAGGGTAGATATAACATAATTTCTAACTTGCTTAAAAAAGGGTACACGTCATGGCTAAAATTCCTTTAGAAAATTTGCATGAAATTGATGGTTATGTGGCAGCGGCACTGGTAGACAGTGAAAGTGGACTGGCACTTGCAGCACAGGGCAATGGTTCCATTGACCTAGAGCTTGCGGCAGCAGGCAATACAGAGGTACTTCGTGCAAAGCGCAAAGTGGTGAAGTCATTAAATTTGAATGACTCTATTGAAGATTTTTTGATTACGCTGGGTAAGCAATATCATTTAATCCGTCCATTGGACTCTAACGATGCTTTATTTTTATATTTAGTCTTAGACCGCAGCAAAGCCAATTTAGCGATGGCTCGACATGAGCTGAAACGCTTTGAAAAAGAATTAGATTTTTCTTAATACACAGAAGAAGGTTGTTGAGTTTCAACAACCTTCTTCGCTGTCTTTTTTGTATACAGGTGCTAAACGCATATGATTCCTTCTGTGTATATTTCGATATTTGGTTTGGGATTGTCCACTGTTACTGATTTAAAAAATGCCATTACCGCTAAATTGGCACAGAATTTTCAAGTGAATTGGACACATATTGCGGATAAAAAGCTACAAATTTTATTATTACATGAAGATTTCGCACATATGAGTCAACTTCAAGAAGATAACTCTAATTTGCGGATCTTAAAACTCAACAAAAATAAGCAATGGGCGGGTCAGATTGTCAATGATGTCCTATACTTGCCCTTATCTTCAACGCATGCTTTATCTACATGGTTAAGCCAATTTATTATGACCAGCGCTGTTGCCCCAGCCGTTGAAACAGCTGTTAAAGTACAGATGCCGCAACACAAGCTGAGTCATCACAGCATTTCTAAGGCATTTAACTGTATTTATCAGGATTATGCCAATCTCAATAAATTTATTATTCAAAGTAATGGGCAGGTATTGTCCTTTTTTGATATTCAAAGCAATGAATTTTATTCCAATACCCAACTCAATATTCATGAGATGACGGAATTGGAAGTGCTTCCCGCAGATTTAAATAGTATTGTACGGTTTAAAAAACAATTTAAAGCACGTGATTTAAAGCATGGTATTTGGCAATTTGTTTGGGATAATCTTGCGGATGATGTGCCAGAATTTCCTTTCGCATATCGGCTATCGACTTGGCCTCAGCCTTTACATCAGTCACAGCGAAATGTGCTATTAAAAATGTCGGCTTATTTTAGTCAGGGGCATACGGTGGACTATGTACAGCAACAGATGCAGGTCGGCACGCCGCTCATTCATCGTTATTTATTTGCTTGTCGTATTGCACAAATGTTGACAGAAATTCCAGTCGAGGAACATTCTACAACGCATCACTTGGCAACAGTATCTCCGCCTGCGCAGACTGGCGCAGTCCGTGGTTTTTTGAGTAAATTACGTAAAAAACTTGGCTTATAATGGAACGATAATGATTTTACAACAACATAAAATTGTGTTTGCGGGAACGATGGGGGCGGGGAAAAGTGAAGCCATCAAATCGTTATCGAGTATAGAGGTGTTGGCTACCGAAGCCATCAATACCGACACCGAAGCCAATAGCAAAATGTTCACTACCGTTGGCATCGATTATGGTGAATTGGTTTTAGAGGATGGTACCAAAGTCGGTTTATATGGAACTCCTGGGCAGGAGCGATTTGATTTTATTTGGAATATGATCTGCAAAGGTGCTTTGGGCATTATTATTTTAATTGATCATAGTATTGAACAACCGATTGAGCATTTAAATTTTTATTTAAATTCTTTTAAAGCCATGAGTGACAATATTGTGATTGGCATCACCCACCTTGACCAAAAAACAGCGCACACGACAGCCATTTATCGTGAATGGGAAGAACAGGGGGGGCATCAAGGTTTACCTTTATTTTTTATTGATGCACGTCAAAAAGACGATGTGTTATTGCTGGTTGAAGCATTAATTGCTCATGCCGAAGTTTATTTAGAGAGTTAAAATATGCACAGCAATGAACTCAAACGTACAGCACCAGATGAACTGATTGCTTTCTCACGTCAACATATGAATGCTGTTTTGAGCAATGTTTCAGGGGTGGATTTTGTCATGCTCTGTTCGGCAGATGGTTTTGAATTGGCTTCGGTCTATAAGAAAAACCGTAGCAATCTGGGTAAACTTGCAGCGGTCAGTAGTTCCATTTTGGCGATGGTACAGGCTTTTGTCAGTGAAATAGATTTACACGACTGTCAAAATATTACTTTAGATGCCGTCAATGGCAAAGCGATTCTAACGGCCATTCCGCATCCTGCATACCCTATGGTGATGGTGGTGTTAAGCTCTAAAGATGTGTTGCTGGGGCAGTTATTGTATTCAATCAAAAAAGCAGTACAAAGTATTCAGCAACAACCCTTGCATGCTGTCGTGCATTCCTTAGTATAAGCCGATGAATACACCCTTCTTTTTTGAAAACCTCACTAAAGATTTAGAGAACTATCAACGCGCTATTGATGCACACTCTATAGTCGCGATTACCGATGCACGTGGCGTCATTACCCATGTCAATGATAAGTTTTGTGATATTTCCCAATATAGTTATGCCGAACTGATGGGGGGCACGCATAAAATTATTAACTCGGGCTACCACTCTCGACTTTTTTTCAAAAAATTATGGAAAACCATTGCGAGCGGGAACATTTGGCAAGGCGAAATTTGCAATCGTGCAAAAGATGGTTCTGTGTACTGGGTTGATACAACGATTGTCCCCTTAACCGACAGTACAGGGAGCTTAAAGTATTATATTTCTATCTGTACCGATATTACCCAACTGAAAAATGCCGAAGCTCAAGCACGTTATATGGCTTTGCATGATGAGTTGACTGGCCTGCCCAATCGACATTTCATGAAAGAATATTTAGCTGCCGTGATAGAAAGCAATGGCTTAAATCAGGCCTATGGCGCACTTTTGATGTTGGATTTGGATCATTTTAAAAATATTAATGATGCTTTTGGACATGATGTAGGGGATGATTTGCTGAAAGTGCTCTCTATTCGACTGAGCCAGCATATACATCCGCAAAATATGGTGGTGCGCTTAGGAGGGGATGAATTTTTAATTATCTTGTCAGAGCTTAGTTCTATTGAAGAGGATGCCCGCAGAGAAGTTAGAGATATCGCAGAATATATTCACAAGGAGTGCAGCCGTCCTTTTTTGTTAAATGGCAAACTTACGCATACCAGTGTCAGTATGGGAATTGCCATGTTTTGCAATAATACATTGCAAGCGCATGAATTACTTAAACATGCAGATATGGCACTTTATGAAGTGAAAAGAATGGGGCGAAATGACATCCTGTTTTTTGATGCGAGTATTGAACAACGGATTTTAGTTGAACAGAGCTTGCTGTCCGATTTTCGTCTGGCGCTGAAGCGCAATGAGCTGCAACTTTTTTATCAAGTATTGGTCGACGCCGAACAAAATATTAAAGGCTATGAAGCTTTATTAAGATGGCAGCACCCCGTACATGGTTTAATGCTGCCTGAGCGGTTTATGCATCTGATTGAAAAGACCGAGCTGATATATACAGTCGGGTATCAGGTTTTAGAACTTGCCTGTCAGCAATTGCTTGCTTGGCATCAACAGGATGAGGCATCGCATTGGGTGATTGCAGTCAATGTTAGTGCTGAACAATTTAAGAACCATCATTTTGAAAAAAATGTAGTTGAGATTATTGAAAAATATGCTGTAAACCCAGCACTCTTGCGTTTTGAGCTGACTGAAAGCATGTTTTATGCCGACCTTAACCAGTCCATTAAAACGATGCAAACTTTAATTGAGTTTGGCATTCAGTTTTCGATGGATGATTTTGGTACGGGGTATTCATCCCTCAGTTATCTTCGACTCTTGCCATTGGATCAATTAAAAATTGACCGTTCATTTATGGCGGGCATGCTGTCTAATCCTGAAGATCTAGCGGTGATTAAAACGATAATCGCGTTAGCTAAAATTTTAGGATTGACGGTTGTGGCTGAAGGTATAGAGTCTGAAGCGCAATTTTTGCTTTTAAAGGAAAGTGGTTGCTATCTGTTTCAAGGCTACTATTTTGGTTATCCGAGTAAATTTTAACTATATTAGGTTTCATCGTGGAACGGCTTTGTTGCACAAAGATTTGAAATACAAAGCCCCCTAATTGAGCCAAATTTAAGGCGTAACTTGGGTAAGTGGTCGACCTAATTCCGTAAATCTGTTGAGGACTGCTACACGTGCATGAATT
>NZ_VPDB01000056.1:0-19084 GCF_013417925.1 Acinetobacter sp. YH12218 | reverse complement strand
AATTCAAGTGAATTTGTTTGAAAGAAGAACTTTAAAAGCTTTATTTTCACCCGATAAAATACCCATAAAACAAGAGGAAGCTCAAATGAGCTTCCTCTTGTGAAAAATTGTGGGACAGCAGTGAGCTTACAGCTCCCTTTTTTCTCTTCATCACACTTCTTACATTCCAACATTACCCCTAACTTTTCGTTCCGTCCTTGCTCAGTGATAACCCAAGGACGGTTTTGCCAAGGCGGATCATGCCGGACATGCTGTGTATGGCCACAAGCTAAAATAGCATACCAATGATTTTCATCATCCAAGGCAAAATCAACAATGGCTTGCTGCATATCGGACACCTATCTAAACTGAACTTATGTTGAAAAGGGGAGAGAGCTCATGCTGAGCAATCACAACGGCTTGAATATCAAATTGCTAAATAGACTGTGAAATTTGGTTTATTTCTGCCGCACGCTTACGCCGCGACAATTCTATTTTTCCCGCCATGTTTGGCTTTATACAGCGCTAGATCAGCACGCTTAATTGTATCTTCGTAGGTACAATCTTCAGGCATGATGGTTGTTACTCCTATGCTCACGGTGACATGGGCGTTATCTATTGAAAACCGACTTAATTCTTTTCTGGAATGTTCATGAATCCGTTTGGCAAATTGAATGGCTTGTTCACAGCCCGTGTTGGGTAATGCGACCACAAACTCATCTCCACCTAAGCGGCAGGCGCAATCAGTCTTGCGCAGCGTTAAACGAAGAATATCTGCGACTGCTCGGATTGCCTCATCACCGACATGATGACCTTTGCTGTCGTTGATTTTTTTGAGGTTATCAAGATCGAACATCAAAATCGAGGTCTGTATGGAATGTCGTAGGTATGACTCATAATGTAATGCTAAGTCATGCTCTAATTTTCTTCGATTGAAAAGACCGGTTAACTGATCCGTATGGCTGAGTTCCTTCAGCTTAATTTCCAAGTTGTGACGCGCTGAAATATTACTTGCGACCCAAAGCACAACGTCTTCTTCATCTACCGAAAAACTGAGGGCTTGGATGCGCACCTCAAACCAAATGGGCTCTTCAGGACCATAATCGGGCAGACCTTTTACATCCCTATTGCTCAATTCGTACTCTTCGATGAGTAGATTTCCTGACGCTAGAGCTTGGTCGATCAGTTGCATAAACAAGTTGGCTTTATCTGGCTTGATCACATCTGAAATATAGGTACCAACAAGACCGGAACCATCGTGGTAATAGCGATTATCGCGCCCACCAAAAACCGCAACGTATTTTCCACTACGCGATATGACAAAAGCAGGGTCTGGCAAAGCATTAAGAATGATAGCCATCTGCTCAATGTTGATCATTAATTAATTCTATTTCTTTATTTACAATAATTAACACAATAGCTAAAAAAAAATAAAAAGCACGTGTTTTTTCACCAAAAATAGTGATGGGCGAGATGTAGATGTGATGAATATCTGTATCGATTGTTTGGCGTCGATTTACACAGGCCTAACGCCATAATGCTTTCACGGCTTATTTCCTTTATTGAGATAAGGCCGATGATAGAAATATATCGAATTATCGCCTGCATCACACGAATCCATACATACACATGCAAAATCAGAATAAACAAAAGAAAAATCTCGGCTATACTCATTCATAAATTAATAATGAACAGAGCACTGAATAATGCGTGTACTTGTTGTGATGGATCCCATCGAAAATGTAAACCTAAAAAAAGATACCTCAATGGCCATGCTGTGGGCAGCAGCACGTCGTGGACATGAGCTAGGCTATGCATTACAGCAAGATTTATATATCGATCAAGGCAAAGCCTTTGGTTTGATTTCTCCGCTAAAAGTTTTTGAAGATTACAACCACTATTACGAACTCGGCGAAAAACAAAAAGAATCAATTGCAGCTTATGACGTGGTTTTGATGCGTAAAGATCCGCCGTTTGATATGAACTTTGTCTACACCACCTATATTTTGGAACAGGCTGAACGCGAAGGCGCATGGATTATTAACAAGCCACAAAGCCTACGTGACTGCAATGAAAAATTGTTTGCGACGCAATTCCCTGAACTTCAAGTACCGACCTTAGTGACCTCGCAGCAAAGCCTGATTCGTGAATTTTTGCAAGAACACGGCGATGTGATTGTGAAGCCATTAGACGGCATGGGCGGTATGGGCATTTTCCGTTTATACCAAGATGGCGTTAATATTGGTTCAACCATTGAAATCCTGACCAATAATGGCACACAGCCGATTATGGCGCAGCGTTACATCCCTGAAATTGTGGATGGTGACAAACGTATTTTGATGATCAATGGCGAACCCGTACCGTATTGTTTGGCGCGTATTCCGCAAAATGGTGAAGTGCGTGGCAACTTGGCGGCAGGTGGTTTGGGCGAGGCGCGTCCATTGACCGAAAATGATAAAGCCATTGCAGCCAAAGTCGGACCATTCCTTCGTGAAAAAGGTTTGGTCTTTGTTGGTTTGGATGTGATTGGTAATTACGTGACTGAAATCAATGTCACCAGTCCGACCTGCGTACGTGAAATTGATGCGCAATTTGGCACCTCGATTGCCGATGATTTATTTGATGTCCTTGAGGCAGGTTTAAAAGCTTAATTTTGCACTAGATTTAAAAGAGTCCTTCACGGGCTCTTTTTTTGGCCTGCGCTAAGGGGAGGGGAGCTTAAAAAGCAAAAAAACTGTAAGTGAATGCAATTAAAGTGAAAAATTGTCTGATTTTTTTTCAATTCTCATAGATTAATAATAAAACTAGTTTAAACTTTTAAAATAGTAGAAAAAAACAATCATACGCCTGTTGAAAAAAAGTAAATTACCTTTCACGGTCATGCGTTTGTGATTACAATTGTTTGCTTAAAATCGAATATCATTAGCCTCTTTTTAGAATTGAAGAATTAGACAGTGACCGAAGTAACGCAAGTAAAGCCGAAACATGTCATGATGATGGCTGCCGGAACCGGTGGTCACGTCTTTCCAGCGCTCGCTGTTGCCAAAGAGTTGCAACAACAAGGCTGTGAAGTTTCTTGGCTCGCAACGCCAACAGGCATGGAAAATCGCCTGCTTAAAAATCATAATATTCCAATTTATCAAATTGATATCCAAGGCGTACGCGGCAATGGAGTCGTGCGTAAGCTGATGGCACCATTTAAAATTCTCAAAGCTACATTGAGTGCCATGCGTTATATGAAACAACTCAAAGTCGATGCAGTTGCAGGCTTTGGGGGGTATGTGGCTGGGCCGGGTGGCTTGGCAGCTCGTGCATTGGGCATTCCAGTCATTATCCATGAACAAAATGCGGTGGCAGGTTTTACCAATACGCAGTTGTCACGTGTGGCCAAAATTGTTTGTCAGGCATTTCCAAATACCTTTCCAGCACAAGATAAAATCGTAACCACAGGGAATCCTGTACGTAAAGAAATTACAGAAATTTTAAATCCGTCATGGCGTTACCAAGAGCGTGAAAAAGCTGGGTTGCCATTACGGGTTTTAATTGTGGGTGGCTCACTGGGCGCACGTGCCTTAAATGAATGTGTGCCGGCAGCCTTGCAGCAATTAGAACAGCCACTCAGTGTATATCACCAGTGTGGTCAAAATAACGCTGAAAGCACATTGGCTCGTTATGCAAATGCACCTGAACATATGCAAGTTGAAGTTCAGCCGTTTATTGAAGATATGGCAGCAGCCTATTCTGCAGCGGATTTGATTATCTGCCGTGCTGGTGCGCTAACCGTCACTGAAATTGCGACAGCAGGTGTAGCAGCCGTGTTTGTTCCTCTGCCAAGTGCTGTGGATGACCATCAAACTGCAAATGCAGGGTTCTTGGCCAATATCAATGCCGCAAAAATTTGCCCACAAGCGGACATGACCGCAGAAAGTTTAACAGCGTTGTTGAAGCCGCTGATGAATCGCCAACGACTTATGGAAATGGCGGTTAAGGCTCGACAACAGGCACAACCCGATGCGACACAGCACGTGGTTGGTTTAATTCAAGATTTGTAAAATTCGAGTAATCTATGTCTCCATCAACGCCTGCCGATCAAGCGAAAAAGCTCATTAAAGTGCCAGAAATGCGCCGTATTAAACACATCCATTTTATTGGAATTGGTGGTGCGGGCATGTGCGGTATTGCCGAAGTATTGAAAAACCAAGGCTATAAAGTTTCAGGTTCAGATATTAAAGCGTCGAAAACCACGGCTCAGCTTGAAGAAAATGGCATTCAAGTTTTCATCGGTCATGCTGCTGAAAATATTCAAGGTGCCAATGTAATCGTGGTATCAACAGCCATTGATTCTGAAAACCCAGAAGTGAAAGCGGCGATTGAAACCCGTACACCTGTTGTACGTCGTGCAGAAATGTTGGGTGAATTAATGCGTTACCGTCATGGTATTGCCGTTGCTGGGACGCATGGTAAAACCACGACAACCAGTCTTGTGACCTGCATGTTGGCAGAAGAAAATCTGGATCCAACTTATGTCATTGGTGGTTTGTTAAATCGTACTGGTGTGAATGCTGCATTGGGTGCAAGTCGTTATATCGTGGCAGAAGCGGACGAGTCAGATGCGTCATTCCTGCATTTACAGCCGATGGCAACGATTGTCACTAATATCGACGCGGACCATATGGATACCTATGGCGGTAGCTTCGATGTATTGAAAGATACCTTCGTACAATTCTTACAGCGCCTTCCATTTTACGGTTTAGCTGTGATGTGTGGTGATGATGCCAACATCCGTGAAATTATGCCGCGTATTGGTCGTCCTGTCGTGACGTATGGTTTCAATGAAGACAACGACATTCGTGCCGTTGATGTGGCTCAAGAAGGCATGCAATCACACTTTACAGTTTTGCGTAAAGACCGTGAGCCGTTACGTTTAACCATTAACTTGCCAGGTCTTCATAACATCTTAAACGCCTTGGCAGCGATTGGTATTGCAACGGATGAAGGCGTTTCTGATGCTGCGATTGCGCGTGCCTTAGAAAGCTTCAGTGGTGTAGGTCGTCGTTTCCAAGTACAAGGCGAATTTGAAGTTGAAGATGGCTTGGTGAAATTGGTCGATGACTATGGTCACCATCCAAAAGAAGTGGAAGCGACCATTAAAGCTGCACGTGCAAGTCATCCAGATCGTCGTTTGGTGATGATGTTCCAGCCACACCGTTTTAGTCGTACGCGTGACTGTTTTGATGACTTCGTCGATGTCTTGTCTCAAGTCGATCAACTGTTGTTATTAGAAGTTTATCCTGCAGGTGAAAAACCAATTGTGGGTGCGGATAGTCGTGCGTTGGCTCGAAGCATTCGTCTCCGTGGTGAAGTTGAGCCGATTCTCATCGATCCAGTAGAAGGCAACTTACAAGCAGTAATGAAAAAAGTGTTACAAGCAAATGACTTGTTATTAACACAGGGCGCAGGTAATGTTGGAGCAATCTCAATCGAACTTGCTCAAAACAATCTCTATGTAAAATGATCACCGCTTGGTGATCCAAAGTTTGTTTAGACTGTAGATAAAAGTTTAAGGATATAAACGTGTCAAATGCTTCAAAATTCGGCAAAGTTGCCGTGTTATTAGGTGGGAAATCTGCCGAACGTGAGGTTTCTCTCGATAGTGGTAAAGCTGTACTTGAAGCATTGGTGCGTTCGGGTGTAAATGCCGAAGCATTTGATCCGCAGCAACGCAGTGTGACTGAGTTGGTGGCTTATGACCGTGCATTTATCGTACTTCATGGCCGTGGTGGTGAAGATGGTCAAATTCAGGGTACTTTGGAATGGTTAAACATTCCGTACACTGGAACGGGCGTTCAAGGCTCGGCGATTGGTATGGATAAAGTCAAAACTAAACAAGTTTGGCAAGGTTCAGAACTACCGACAGCACCTTATCGTATTGTCAGCAAAGATTCAGATTTACAAGAAATTGTAGATTCAATTGGTTTGCCATTTATCATTAAGCCGGTGCATGAAGGCTCAAGCATTGGTATGAGCAAAGTTGAAAAAATTGAAGACTTTGCAACCGCAATTGCAAAAGCGACCCAGCATGATGCAGTTGTGATGGCTGAAAAATGGATTACCGGACGTGAATTTACCATTGTGATTTTAAATGGTCAGGCATTACCGGTGATTCGTTTAGAACCGCCTGCAGATGTGGCTTTTTACGATTACGAAGCGAAATATAACCGTAACGATGTGCAATATGGTATTCCATGTGGCTTGACTGAAGATGAAGAAAAGCGTCTACAAGCTTTATCTTTACGCGCTTTCCAAGCGGTAGGTGCGAGTGGTTGGGGCCGTATTGACGCGATGCAGGATGCAGAAGGAAACTTCTGGTTACTTGAGGTAAATACTGTTCCGGGTATGACCAGTCATTCTCTAGTGCCAAAAGCGGCCAATGCCGTAGGTTATAGTTTTGATGATCTTTGTGTCGCGATTTTGGAACAAACCCTGACAGGTGCGGCACACTAAATTATGGCTCAACTTCCTGCGTCTATGCGCCGTAAACGTGCAGCAACGACATCGATACATGACAAACCACCGACACGTAAGGAAAAGCTTACCAATGTGGGTGGATGGCTGTTGTTGTTTATTGCATGTGTGGTTTTGATTGCCGGAATTTGGGGGCTATATAAAGTCATGACGGATGCACGTGTGGCTGAACTTGATGTGGTGGGTGTGCGTAGCGCCCAAGAAAAACAACAAGTGATGTCATACGTTTCACCGATGATGACTCAAAATTATTTTACCTCTGATTTACGTGTCATTCGTGACCGTACTTTAGAAATTTCGTGGGTCGATCGCGTGGTGGTATCACGTGCTTGGCCAAATGCAATTCGTGTACGGGTGATGCCGCGTCAAGCGATTGCACGTTGGGGAACTGGGCGACTGTTAAGCGACAGTGGTGATGTATTTGCCGAATTAACCCCGACCAATCATCAGAATTTGCCGTTATTGCATGGGCCGACGAGTCAGTCCAAAATGATGATGCGTCGCTATAATGAAATTAATCAATTATTTATACCTGTTGGCATTCGTTTAAAAGAATTATATTTAACCGAACGAATGACTTGGTTTATGCAGTTTGATTCAGGCTTACGCGTGATTGTCGATCAAGATCAGACCATGAGTAAGTTGCAGCGTTTAAGTTATCTCGCACACAGTGACTTAAAACCTGTATGGCCACGAATTTCTGCCATCGATTTGCGCTACCGAAATGGTTTAGCGATTCAATGGAAAAACTCTGTGCCAGCAAAGTCGGTAAATGGTCAGTTTGTTGTAACCAGTGATGACATAGGCATTGCGAATGCAGCGCCGGTAAAGCCATAATGATCGGCTTTATAAGTAGAGGCTTTAAGCCATAAATTAAACAAACATGTGAATGGTAGTAGTAAATAATGAATGAAGCTGTTCCCTCGGTTGTTGCGATTGACATTGGGACACACAAAGTTTCAGTTTTGATTGGTAAGGTACACGCGCCAGACAATATCCAAGTGGTAGGGATGGCGACCGCTCGTAACCGCGGCATGAATAAAGGGAAAATTGTCAGTCTCGATAAAGTTGTTACCGCAATTAAAAATGCAGTGCAGGAAGCGGAAGATATGGCGGAATGTCGTGTACATTCTGCGTGGATTTCCATTCCAAGTGCTGAACTAAAAAGTTTTTATGCCTCTGGTCGCACTCCAATTGAAAATAATGACCATGCGATTACCACCAATGAAGTGGTGCGTGCATTAGAACTGGCCAAAGCCAGTCATTTAACGTCTGACCACTATTTGGTGAGTGCTGTACCTTTAGGTTTTGAACTAGATGATGAACCTGAGTGGGTATTAAACCCGATTCGCATGTCAGCACGGAGTATGACAGGGCATTATCATTTGATGATGTTGCCCATCAGCACCATGCAGAATTTGGATCGTGCATTAAAAGGCGCCAATATTGGTGTTGAACGCATGGTCATTTCATCATTAGCAACAGCTGAAGCCAGTTTGCTTAAAGATGAAAAAGAATATGGTGTGTGCTTGGTCGATATTGGTGCAGGTACGACCAATATCGCGGTGTATTTAGATGGTCGCTTGGCGATGACACATACCTTGCAACGTGGCGGTGAGCATGTAACACGTGATATTGCTGCTGTATTGCAAACCACAACAGAAGAAGCGGAACGCATTAAGCTGTTGTATGGTTGTGTCGACCTGAAAGTGGTTAAACCTGAAAGTATGATTCAGTTCCAAGGGATTGATGGTCCACAAACCATTAGCCGTATTGAACTGACCGAAATCATTATTGCGCGCTATGAAGAAATCTTTAATCAAGTGCGTAATGAATTGGTCGATCATGGTGCAATTCATGGTTTATACCATGGTGTTGTACTCACAGGTGATGCCTGCCAAATTGAAGGAATGGTGACATTTGCACGCCGGATTTTAGGTGTCTCTGCACATTTAGGTAATCCACCTATGCAAGTGTATGCCGATGATCAACAGCAAGCAGCTTTACGTCGTTCACAATACGCGACTGCCGCAGGTCTGTTAATTTTCAGTCAAAGCGAAACACAAGATACGATCGTTGAGCCAGAAGATACGGAAAAACTTTCAGTATTGAATCGGGTAAAACGGGCATGGTCGGGCTTCAATGACACCTTGAAGTCGATCTTTTAAGTTGAAATATTTGGGAATATTGTTGGGAAGTTGTACGGATTATTGCTTGTACTTGACAAGCTGGAACTTGGACAGCATTCTAAAAAACAATTTTTATTAAGATCAAGGCAGTATACGGGCTGAAGTGTCTGCCAATTATGGATTAGGAATTTTTTAGGCATGGCCTCATTTGAATTTTTAGAAGATGATCAAAGCGACAGCAACGGTCAAGCCCGTTTCACAGTATTCGGTGTAGGTGGTGCTGGCGGTAACGCTGTGCAACACATGTTGGAATCAGATATCGAGGGTGTGAAATTTGTTTGTGCCAATACAGACAAACAAGCACTCGATCGCATGAATGCACAATTTAAAATCCAACTGGGTGAGCAAAGTACCCGTGGTTTGGGTGCAGGTGCAAATCCACAAGTGGGTCAAACTGCTGCTGAAGAAAGCCGTGAGTTGATTCGCCAACACCTTGAAGGAACGGACATGGTGTTCGTGACTGCAGGTATGGGCGGTGGTACTGGTACAGGTGCTGCGCCGGTTGTTGCTGAAATTGCCAAAGAAATGGGTATCTTAACTGTAGGTGTGGTGACGACTCCGTTTAACTTTGAAGGTAAACGTCGTCAGCAATCTGCTGAGAAAGGTATCGAAGCCCTTGAGCAACATGTTGATTCTCTAATTATTATTCCGAACCAACGCCTGCTAAAAGTGTTCCGTGATATCTCGATGAAAGATGCTTACAAAAAAGCAGACGACGTACTGTTAAATGCTGTACGTAGTATCTTTGATCTTGTGGTGCGTCCTGGTCATATCAACCTTGACTTCGCCGATTTGAAAACTGCGATGAGTACACGTGGTTATGCCATGATGGGTGCAGGTTCTGGTCGTGGTGAAAACCGTGCACGTCAAGCTGCTGAACAAGCGATCCGTAGCCCATTGTTAGATAACGTGACCATCATGAATGCAAAAGGCATTTTGATTAACGTAACAGGTGGCGATGACGTAACCTTCGGTGAAATTGAAGAAATCACAGATGTAGTGAACCAAATTGTGGATCTTGATGAAGGTCAAGTGTTCTACGGTACGGTATTTGATCCAGATGCACGTGATGAAATTAGTGTAACTGTGATCGCAACGGGTTTAACGCGTAATTCTGCCGATTCTGCTGAGCCAGTGAAACGCCCTGTCGCACAAGCAACACGTACAGTCGCTTCTGCACAAGCTCCTGTAGATGAAGATGATGTACCAGCGATTCAACGTCAACATAATGAAGCAGCTGCTCCGGCGGCTGCGGTGGCGTCAGCATCGAATTCACGCCCTACGCCAATGAGTATTCAAGACTACTTGAAAAATCAGCAACGTAAATAAAACAAATTCAATGACTTAAGTGTCTATTGATTGCAAAAGGTAGCTGATCAGCTACCTTTTTGTTTTTTATCAATGGCTAAATATGCTAACGTATAGCGGTTTTGTGAACTGATGATAGAAGACACATGTTGAAACAACGTACCCTGAAACGCATCGTGAAAGCGAGTGGCATCGGACTGCATAGTGGGCAAAAAGTGATGATTAACTTTGTGCCACATCATGCCGATGGGGGCATTGTGTTTCGTCGTATCGACTTAAATCCACCGATTGATATTCCAGCTGATGCTATGCTGATTCAAGAAGCATTCATGTGTTCTAACTTGGTGCAAGAAAATGCTAAGGTGGGCACAATTGAGCACATTATGAGTGCGATTGCTGGTTTAGGGATTGATAACCTGATCGTGGAAGTGTCGGCGTCTGAAGTGCCCATTATGGATGGGAGTGCCGGCCCATTCATTTATTTGCTTATGCAAGGTGAACTACAAGAACAAAATGCACCTAAAAAATTCATAAAAATACGCAAACCTGTCGAAGCACTGATCGATGATAAACGTGCTGCCTTCCAACCGCATGACGGTTTCCAATTAAATTTTACGATTGATTTTGACCATCCTGCATTTAAGAAAGAATTTCAATCGGCAACCATCGACTTTTCAACCGAAACATTTGTCTATGAAGTCAGTGAAGCGCGGACTTTTGGCTTTATGAAAGATTTGGATTATCTCAAAGCCAATAATTTGGCTTTGGGGGCGAGTCTCGAAAATGCCATTGGCGTAGATGAAAATGGTGTGGTCAATGAAGAGGGTTTACGCTTCTCGGATGAGTTTGTTCGTCACAAAATATTAGATGCTGTGGGTGATTTATATTTGCTTGGTCATCAAATTATTGCGAAATATGATGCCTATAAGTCAGGTCATGCATTAAATAATCAGTTATTACGCAATGTCAAAAGTGATCCAGATAGCTATGAAATTGTAACATTTGATGACATTAATGATTGCCCAATTAGTTATGTGAATGTGACATAAGTCATTGTCTTATAATAGTGATGTTATATTGTATCATTTGTAAGTGTTAAGTCTGTCACATTCTGAGCATTCAAATTTGTCTGTTACAACTGGGTGGTTACTTTTTATTGCTTGCCAAACGCAGCATTGCTTGGCTAAGCTTAGGGTCGCTCACAAAGTCAGCAGCATTACGGAGTAAATCCTGAGTTTCTGTACTGAGGGTTCTTGAAATTTTTTCAGGGGAATGGGGCGTTGGAGACGGAGTTCTCAGACGGACTTGAATCTTGTGCAAATCCTTGAATTCGTATATTTGTGATAATTGTGCAATATATTGCTTTTGCAAATAGGCCAACTGACTAATCAGTGCCTGATTTTCTCCAGTTAATATAAGTACACCATTTATATAACAAACAACTTGCCATTGATCCGGTTGGGGCAATAGCGGTTGAACAATTTTCGTAAGTTTCTGCCATACAGCAACTTGCGTTGAGAGAAACGACAAGTTTCCTGTTTTTATGTGTTTTCTTGTTGGTTGAAAGACGTTGACAGGTTCTGACATACATATTTCCTACATGTTTATGTCTTAATCTTATGCGCTCCTTTTGGCTGATATCAAGGACGAAATCACACAAGGAACAAAAGAGAACAGTTTATAGAGGTTTTTTATGCATTTACGACGTATTTTATTGGCGTTTTCATTGGCAGCTTCGGCCGCTTCAGTCGCTTTTGCAGATTTAGTTGAATTAAATCAAGCAGACTCATCATCAGATCGTATTGAACAGTTAACTCGCACTTTGTCTCAAGGTGCTTACTCTGAAAGCAATGATATTGATGTTCCAGCGGAAACGAAGTTGAATGTTCAAATTCGTGAAAAATCAATTGAACTCAACAATGCGACAATCGCAAAAAAATACGGTTCAAGCAATTCCTCTCAAAACTATTCAGCAAGTTCAAATAATCCATATTCATGGTTAATTGCCCACCCACTTCCAGACATGAAGCGCGTGAGCTCAAACTATGGTGGTCGTACCATGGGTGGCCGTGCAGAAAATCATTCAGGTTTAGATCTTTCTGCGGCAAGTGGCACACCTATTTATGCAACAGGCCCTGGCATAGTAACTAAATCAGGCTGGGGCACAGGTTATGGCCAATATGTTGAAATCAACCATGGTAATGGTTACCTGACACGTTATGCACATGCATCACGCTTAATTGCACGTGTAGGCGACCGTGTTGCTGCGGGTGAGCATATTGCTAACGTTGGTTGTACTGGTCGTTGTACTGGCCCACATTTGCATTACGAAGTAGTGAAAGATGGTCAACGTAAAAATCCATCAACGTATTTAGCGATGTTACCATAAGCACATATAACATCTATATGCGAAGCCATTGTCTGAACCTCTACAGACAATGGCTTTTTTATTTATCGCTAATAACTATAAAATTATCATTTTAAAAAATATTGTCTGTATGAAAAATGGCGAAAATTGACCCAAAAATGTAAATTTGTGTAATTGTTAATCAATGAGTATTTAGTAAATAAATAACAGAGCTATTTCGTATTCATCTGTGGCGATAACTGAGCCTAGCCAAAATATGGTACTAATAGAGCCATATATTTAGCACATAGGATAGGTGAAGTATGGCGTTTTATGGCGATACAGATGCGCAAGAAACCCAAGAATGGCAGGACGCATTTGATTCAGTTTTACAGCACATGGGAACTGACCGCGCTGCATTTTTGCTTGAAAAACTCTATCAACAAGCGATTGCTAAGCACGTTCCCATTCAGCGACTAAATACTCCTTACTTAAATACCATTTCAGTTGAAGAACAGCCGCCTATGCCGGGTGATTCGGATATGGAGCGCCGTATTCGTGCGCTGATCCGCTGGAATGCCTTAGCGATGGTACTGCGTGCCAATAAAACAGGTGATGACTTAGGTGGTCACTTGGCAAGTTTTGCATCATCTGCAACTTTATATGACGTGGGCTTTAACCACTTCTTCCGTGCCAATAGCGACAGCTTTGGCGGTGACATGATCTATTATCAAGGTCACTGTGCACCGGGTATCTATGCACGTTCGTTCTTAGAAGGTCGTTTGACTGAAGAACATTTAAATAATTTCCGTCGTGAAGTGGGGGGTAAAGGTTTGCCGTCATACCCACATCCGTACTTGATGCCAGATTATTGGCAGTTCCCAACCGTATCGATGGGTCTAGGCCCGATCATGTCGATCTATCAAGCACACATTCAAAAGTACTTGATGAACCGTGGCCTGATCAAAGAAGAAAACCGTAAAGTTTGGGCTTACCTCGGTGATGGTGAGATGGATGAGCCTGAAAGTACAGGTGCCATTTCACTTGCAGGCCGTGAAAAGCTCGACAACCTGATTTGGGTCGTGAACTGTAACTTACAGCGTCTAGATGGCCCAGTTCGTGGTAACGGTAAAATTATTCAAGAACTTGAATCATTGTTCCGTGGTGCAGGCTGGCGTGTGATTAAGGTGGTATGGGGTCGTCATTGGGATCCGCTACTGGCAAAAGATGATTCAGGTGCCTTAAAAGCGGTGATGGAAGAAGCGGTTGATGGTGACTTCCAACGCTATCAAGTGAAAGGCGGTGCGTATACGCGTGCGCATTTCTTTGGTAAATATCCTGAAGCTGAAGAGTTGGTTCGCAACTTAAGCGATGAAGATATTGATAACCTGAACCGTGGTGGTCATGACCCATTCAAAGTGTATGCGGCTTATGCCGAAGCGATGAAGGAAACAGGTCAGCCAACAGTTATCTTGGCAAAAACAGTCAAAGGTTATGGTTTGTCGGAAGAGATTGAAGCAGTCAACAAGACGCATCAAATCAAGAAAATGCAGCTTGAGTCGTTGAAATATGTACGTAACCGTTTCAACTTGCCATTTACCGATGAACAGCTTGAAGAAGTGCCATTCTATCGTCCGAGTGAAAACTCGCCTGAATTGAAATACATGAAGGCGCGTCGTGAGGCATTGGGTGGTTATTTACCTGCACGTCGTAAAGAAAGTGAACAGCTGGCGATTCCTGAATTGTCTGTGTTTGATGCGGTACTGAAAGGCAGTGGCGGTAAAGAGCAATCGACGACCATGTTGATGGTACGTTTGATTTCATCATTATTGAAAGAAAAAGCCATTAAAGATCGTGTCGTACCAATTGTGCCAGATGAAGCGCGTACTTTCGGTTTGGAAGGTATGTTCCGTCAGTTGGGGATCTATGCTGCGCATGGTCAAAAATATACCCCTGAAGACCAAGAACAGTTGATGCATTACCGTGAAGCTAAAGATGGTCACATGTTACAAGAAGGGATTAACGAAGCGGGTGCGATGAGTGCTTGGGCTGCGTTAGGAACCAGTTATTCAACCAATAACTTGCCAATGATTCCGATGTATATGTACTACTCGATGTTCGGTTTCCAGCGTATTGGCGATATTGCATGGGCTGCAGGTGATGCACAGGCGCAAGGTTTCTTGTTAGGTGCAACTGCGGGTCGTACAACACTGAACGGTGAAGGTTTACAGCACCAAGATGGTCATTCACATATCTTGGCAAATACGATTCCAAACTGTATTTCTTATGACCCATGTTTTGGTTATGAGTTGGCAGTAATCGTACATGACGGTTTAAAACGCATGTACGTGAACCAAGAGCGTGTGTTCTACTACTTAACAGTAATGAATGAAAACTACGAACATCCAGCTATTCCTGAAGGTGCTGAAGAAGGCATTAAACGTGGTATGTATCTCTTCGAAGAAGATGAGAAAGCAACGGTTCAGTTGATGGGTTCAGGTGTGATTCTGCGTGAAGTGATTAAAGCAGCGAAAATCCTTCGTGATGAATATCAAATTCATTCAAATGTGTGGAGCGTCACTAGCTTTAACGAATTAGCTCGTGATGGTATGGCGTGTGAAGAATACAACCGCCTACATCCGTTGGCTGAAGATACGAAAGAAGCTTGGGTCTCTCAATTACTTCGTGAAAAAGACGGTATTGTGGTATCGGCAACCGATCACATGCGTGCATATAGCGAACAAATCCGTGCCTATCTTCCAGACAATCGTCCGTTCGTTGCATTAGGCACAGATGGTTATGGTCGTTCAGATACACGTGGCAACTTACGTAGCTACTTTGGTGTCGATGCCGCACATATTGTGGTAGCAACATTGAAAAAACTCGCGGATGAAGGCGAAGTTGATGCACGTTTGGTTAAAGATGCCATTTCAAGCTTTGAACTAGATACTGACCGTCCAGTGGCATGGGCTCCGCAGGAAACGCCGGAACTGCATGCTGTGGCTGACTACAAAGAGGAGAACTAATCATGCAAATTACGACTCCTGATATTGGTGTAGATAAAGCAACGGTCGCTGAGATTTTAGTGAAAGTCGGCGACACCATTAGCGTTGATGACAGCATTGTGTTGTTAGAGTCTGACAAAGCCTCTGTTGAAGTGCCAAGCACTTCGGCAGGCGTGGTGAAAAGCATTGCAGTTAATCTGGGTGACAGTGTTGCTGAAGGTGCTGTGCTGATCGAGTTGGAAGCAGAAGGTCAAAGTGCTGCTACAGCTGAGCCAGTACAAAATGCAACTGAAGACCAAGCAGCAGAACCAACACCGGTTGTGGAAGCAGAACAATCTGCAGCAGCACCTGTTGCAGCCAATGCTCCACAGTCGCAAAGTATTGATGTGCAAGTCCCTGATATTGGTGTAGAAAAAGCTACGGTGAGTGAGATTTTGGTCTCTGTTGGTGATGAGATTGATGTTGATCAAAGCATTATCGTGGTGGAATCAGATAAAGCGACAGTCGAAGTCCCAAGTACTGTATCAGGCCGTGTCGAATCGATCACGATCAGTGCTGGCGATGTGGTGAAAGAAGGCGTAGTGATTTTAACGGTAAAAACGGCGGCTTCATCTGCTGCTGTTGAATCGGCTCCTGTGCAAGAAACTGCACAGCCTGTTGTTGCAGCAACACTAGCGTCGTCTACGGCTGCGGCGTCTGGACCTGTTGAAATTGCAGTGCCTGACTTAGGTGTTGATAAAGCAGCAGTGGCTGAAATTTTAGTCGCTGTGGGTGATGTGGTTGAAAAAGACCAAAGCATCATCGTGGTGGAATCAGACAAAGCAACGGTAGAAGTGCCAAGCTCTACAGCTGGTAAAATCACCGCGGTTCATGTTCAGTTAGGGCAAAGTGTCTCTGAAGGCGTCGCTTTAGTGACGATTGAAGCCGAAGGTCAAGCTGTTGCAGCACCCGCGCCAGCAGCGAAATCTGCTCCAGCTGTAGCACAGCCTGCGACAGTTGCTCCAAAAGCTGAAAGCAAAGTTGAAACAGCACCGCAACCACAAGGCGCAGATAAGCTCACCAAAGAGCAAAATGCTGCCAATGCCAAAGTGTATGCAGGACCTGCCGTTCGTAAGCTTGCACGTGAATTGGGTGTGGTTTTGGCAGAAGTCAAAGCATCGGGCCCGCATGAGCGTTTAATGAAAGAAGATTTATTCGCTTATGTGAAAACCCGTTTGACCACTCCGCAAGCTGCACCTGCAGCTCAAGCTGTGGCACAGGTTTTAGGTTTGCCGAAGTTGCCAAGTTTTGATGCTTTTGGTGGTGTCGAAGAGAAAGTTTTGACGCGTTTACAACAAGTGTCGATCCCGCAATTGTCTTTAAACAACTTTATCCCGCAAGTAACACAATTCGATGCTGCGGATATTACCGATCTTGAAGCTTGGCGTAATGATTTAAAAGCTAACTTTAAGAAAGAAGGTATTGGCTTAACCATTATGGCTTTCATCATCAAAGCAGTGGCTTATTTGTTGAAAGAAGAGCGTGAATTTGCAGGTCATTTGTCTGATGATGGCAAGTCAGTATTGTTACGCAATGAAATCCATATGGGGATTGCCGTTGCAACGCCTGATGGTTTGACTGTGCCTGTACTGCGTAATCCAGATCAAAAATCCATTAAGCAGATTGCAATTGAGTTGGGTGAGCTGAGTCAAAAAGCACGTGACAAAAAATTGTCGCCGAAAGATTTACAAGGTGCGAACTTTACCATTACCAGTCTGGGTTCAATTGGTGGCACGGCATTTACACCGTTGGTCAACTGGCCACAGGTGGCGATTTTGGGTATTTCACCTGCAACCATGCAGCCAGTATGGAATGGTGAAAGCTTTGATCCACGTTTGATGCTGCCGCTGTCATTGTCATACGATCACCGTGTGATTAATGGAGCGGACGCTGCACGTTTTGCCAATAAACTGACGAAGCTGCTCAAAGATATCCGAACTTTATTGATCTAATCTGACCTGTTTAAGTTTCAAAATGAACCCTGCTTTGGCAGGGTTTTTTTATGGCGTGGTGGTGGACTGACAAAGCCAATCAGGAAGTTCAATGGGTGAAGGGTAGAGCTTTAATGCCGAGTTTGCGTTGAGGTTATAGGTGAGTGGAAGCGTACGATGTGGCTGCGCCGTCGACCAAAGCTTATGTCGTAAATGTTCAAAGCGTTGGAAGTCTTTTAAAAATAAACCCCAAAACTTTTCATAATGCCCCAGTTCTTGCACATGTTGATGTTGATACGCATGTGTTTGGCCCTGTTGGTGCTGGAAGTCATAGCCCATCAGCCAAATACGCTGCGGTTGAAAGAGATGTGCGAGTGAATAGGCTTGAAGGCCGCAATTATTACCATAAACAAAGTACGGTGAATGAAATAACTCCGCTTGCGTATCGATGCGCACGGTTTTAAAGTTAATCACTTCATGTTCAGGATATGGACGGTTGTGACCTAAACCACATCCGCTAATGATCTCACCTCGAAAGGATGCTTTGAGCATGGGTTGATAGTGTAACCACCACGCATAATCTGAATGATGGGCAATTTGAGCCTGAGGAAGTTGAAGAAAACTTTGATTACAGCAAATGATTAGCAGCTTGTTTGAGGGCTGAATGGTGGTTAAGTCAAAACTGAGCTGAGATGGACCACCTGCAATAATTAATACATCCTGCACATGTATATAGTGTTGAATAAATTCTTGAAATTTTTGATTATTGTTTTGCATATCAAATTGAGTCATCGAAAATTAAAATTGCGAAAACATGCATTCCTCGCTAGAATAACATTACTTCATTGGGGAGTAGCCGCTTTTTACGCAAAGTAAAAAGGTGATGGTCAACATATTTGCTCTAAAACGAGCATGGTCATCATAGCAAAGAACCAAATGAGCTCTTCGTAGCTTTCTTTTGTTGGCAAGACCTTTGATTTATCACTCTGCACATTGGCTAGCAGGAGGGATAAGTCATCGGTATATGTTATTGCTAGCCAGAGAAATGCACCATGTTAACCGCTTTCTTCATTTCCCTTGCTGTTGTTGCCCTGTCAGAAATGGGCGATAAAACACAATTACTTGCCTTACTGCTTGCTGCACGTTTTCGTAAACCCGTTCCGATCTTAATTGCAATTTTCCTCGCGACTGTGGTGAACCACGGGGTTTCTGCTGTGCTGGGTCAATGGATTACCACTGTTTTAAGTCCAACCGTTTTATTGTGGATCGTTTCTCTGGGCTTTATTGCTATGGCGGTGTGGATGTTGATCCCCGATCAATTGGATGATGAATCTGAAAGTATCAATAAGTGGCAAAAATATGGGGTTTTCACCGCCACTTTCGTTTTGTTCTTCTTGGCTGAAATTGGAGATAAAACCCAAATTGCCACTGTTGCACTGGCTGCACGCTTTGACAGTATTGGCTGGGTGACTTTGGGGACGACATTAGGCATCATGTTGGTTAATGCGCCTGCGGTATTTATTGGGAACAAGCTAGCTGAAAAACTACCGATTTCACTGATTCATAAAATTGGCGCCCTAGTATTCTTGGTGATTGGTTTGGCTGCGTTGGCACAACACTATTTATTTTAAATGGCGGATTCAAGCGGCAAGTGCAACAGTATAAAAACCAGCCATAACTTCACTCGGTGTATACCAACCTAGTGTTTTTCTAGGACGATGGTTGAGTGCAAATTCTATCTGCTCTATTTGTTCGTTTGAC
>NZ_VPDB01000055.1:0-19237 GCF_013417925.1 Acinetobacter sp. YH12218 | reverse complement strand
AAATGTATATCGTTGGCAGAAGAAATTATTTAGACCAATTATCAAAAGCTTCATTGATGACTTTATTCTCGATAAAAATCATCTGCTACCACAGAGAATCTTTAAATAATAGTGCGTAAGTCCTATTGGTCTAATTCACCTTTATACTGACTCAAGATCATGCGATCAAAACGCTGTGTTTCAATGGCTTGCTGAAAGGCTGCTAAAAATTGCTGCTCTTGCGTAGAGGGAGAAGCCAAAGATGACATAATATAAACCTAGATAAATTTGCAAAACAATTTTAAATCTTCTTACACCAAAAGCAAAATTGAATTACTATACATATGTATATTTAAATTATTATAAAAGATACGTTATGAATGCTCCCCATCTTTTAGCTTATGACCCAGCTGAAGAAAGACTGAATTTCTATACCCATGCTTTCGGTGCGGCTTTGTCTGCCATCGCAGGTATCCTACTGATTTTAAAAGGCTCGTACCTTCCAACTGGACAATGGCTTGCACTTTGGGTGTATGCATTCAGTATGCTGTTATTGTTTTCAGCATCGAGTCTATATCACTTCGCAGAGTCTCCTGAGCGCCGTGGTTGGTACAAAAAACTCGACCATACTGCAATCTATTATCTAATTGCAGGTACTTACACCCCGTTTCTGGCAATCGCACTGCCTACCGCAAAAGCGCATTATTTACTCATTGCACTGTGGGTGATTACCGCAATTGGGACACTATTCAAATTAATTTTCATTCATCGTTTTCAAAAGATTTCGTTGATTGCCTATTTGGTGATGGGATGGCTTGCAGTACTGGTAATGGATGATATGCAACGCTTTTTATCTGATCAAGCTTTAACCTACCTGATCATTGGCGGGCTATCTTATACAATCGGTGCATTGTTTTATGCCTTAAAAAAGGTAAGATATACACACGCTATCTGGCATATTTTTGTATTGATAGGTGCAGGATCACATTTCCTGTCGATTTATCTCTACGTGATATAACCCGCTGACACTGCATTCTTTAGTGACCCTAATTCCGCAGTCCGTAAGTTGGTATTTCGTATTTTTTTAAGAAATTACGCCTTTTTTAAAAAGATTACGCTTTTAAAACTAAGTTCAATTATTTTTAGTAAGTGTAAGGTCCACCATGGCGTCTTCAAGTGCTGCTGCCACTGAACAGCAACCAACAAATTCAAAATTCCGCGTACTTACAGCAAGTCTTGTAGGTACCACAATCGAGTTCTTCGATTTCTACATCTATGCAACTGCGGCTGTAATTATCTTCCCGCATCTGTTCTTCCCTGCAAGTACAGATCCAACAACCGCAACGATTCAATCTCTAGCGACGTTTGCGATTGCCTTTATTGCTCGCCCGATTGGTGCAACATTCTTTGGCCATTTAGGTGACCGTATCGGTCGTAAAGCCACATTAGTTGCCGCTCTCCTCACCATGGGGATTTCTACAGTATGTATCGGCTTGCTTCCAACCTATGCTCAAATTGGTATCGCTGCTCCGCTCATGCTTGCACTTTGTCGCTTAGGTCAAGGTCTTGGTTTAGGTGGTGAATGGTCAGGTGCCGTGCTGCTTGCAACTGAAAATGCGCCAGAAGGCAAACGTGCTTGGTATGGTATGTTCCCTCAATTGGGCGCGCCAATCGGCTTTATTCTTGCAACAGGCTCATTCTTGACCTTAGGTCACTTCATGTCTGAAGCTGAGTTTATGCAATGGGGTTGGCGTATTCCATTCATTGCAAGTGCGCTATTGGTTATCGTCGGTCTGTGGATTCGTTTAAAATTACATGAAACACCAGCGTTCCAAAAAGTATTGGATAAGCAAAAAGAAGTAAATATTCCGTTCAAAGAAGTGATCACTAAGCACTGGGGGATGTTAATTCTCGGTACGATTGCTGCGATTTGTACATTCGTTGTGTTCTACTTAACCACAGTATTCGCTTTACAATGGGGTACAACCCAGCTTGGTTACACACGTGAAGAATTTTTAAAACTTCAACTGGTTGCCACACTTTGTTTCGCTGCCTTCATTCCACTTTCTGCTGTATTTGCTGAAAAATTTGGTCGTAAAACGACTTCGATTGCGGTATGTGTTGTATCTGCATTGTTTGGCTTAGTCTTCTCAAGCATGCTTGAGTCTGGCAGTACTGCGATGGTGTTCTTATTCCTATGTATCGGTCTTGCGATCATGGGTTTAACCTATGGTCCAATTGGTACGGTATTGTCTGAAATCTTCCCAACGTCTGTACGTTACACAGGTTCAGCTTTAACCTTTAACATGGCTGGTATTTTTGGTGCATCTTTCGCGCCATTGATCGCAACTAAACTTGCAACTGGCTATGGTTTATATGCAGTAGGTTACTACCTAACTGCGGCATCAATCCTTTCATTGATCGCGTTCTTAATGATTCGCGAAACTAAAAATGATGATGTGAATAATCAGGTTTAATCTGCACATAATAAAAAAGCCAGCACCTATTGCTGGCTTTTTTATGTCTCAAATTGAGTCAATGACCTAATTAGCTACTCTATAGTTGACATCATTTCGATTTTATTCATGAATGCAGCTTAGATCCAACTGAGCAATACACATCATCTGTTCCAATACACGGTCATTCACTTAATTTCAAACAGCAAATGAATGGCACGATTCAATTTTATTAACCAAACAAGGCCTGTAGCTCTACATCAAGAAGAACAGTCACCAAACCGTTTAGCGATAATGAACGGTAGTTTTTGATTAAACCAACTCGATAATATCAATGGTCGGTGGCACAAGAAAACGAAAAGGCACCCCAACCATGCCCGTACCAACAGTGACAAAGACATCTGCATTGTCATGCTGATATAGCCCTTTTTTATGACCTAAAATCGACACTTTTTTCATTACATAATCGGTCAACCATGGCAATTCCACTTGTCCACCATGTGTATGACCCGACAACATCAATGGTCGTCCTGGCAGTTTAGGTACCATATCAACGGTATCTGGATTATGCGACAAAATGATCCAAGGTTTATCTTGTGGCAATTCTGGCAAATAGCGCATATCGGCTTTACCAGCCCATAAGTCCCCAACGCCTAATAAGCGAAACTCATTAAATTCCACCACTTGCCCTTCGATATCCACCACATGATTACTTTCTAATGCATGTTTTAATAACGCTTGAATAGGCGGGCCGGGATATTGCTCATCATGATTACCATTCACCGAATAAATCGGCGCAATAATATTTTTCAGTACAGCCAGTTCTTCAGCCAACTTATTTTCAGGCTCATAAGTCCAATCCCCTGCAACCACGACCAAATCAGGATTTTGTGCATTGATTTTATCGACGATCATTTTTAACTGACGTTCATGACCCGAAAATAAACCAATATGTAAATCACCAATTAAGGCAATGCGTACAGGCTTTAATAATTGTCGTGTTTCATGCAATTGATATTGGCATTTTTTCACCTGAATCATGTGCGGCTCGATAAATCGGGCATAGCACAAAAGCCCCGTAACAGCACCGACAAAAATCGCTTCATGTAGTGAATAATAGCCACTCCAGCCTGCATAAAAGCTAAAGAAGAACAAAGGGATAAGTAAATACGAAAGATAAAATGCCAACAAATGTACGAAGGCTTTAAACGGATGAATCGTTTCCGTGCGTGACTGACTTAACCAAGCTTGGGAAATTGCCCAAACGCCCAGCACAGCCAACCCGATATAAAAATACATCACTACGGAATCTAATTCCCACATACATTTGCTCTACAATTTGCCTAACGAGGAAACTCGGTCACTATATTTATCTTTTCACAGCTGACACTTATACTCAAATCAAATTTTTTAGTATGTCTAACAGTATGAACTCAGCTACACCGAAACAGCAAAATTTGCCCTTCATACACAACCGCACTAAGGCGGTTTTGCTGAGTTGTAGCCTTGTTTTGACTTTATCTGCATGTAGTACCTTGCCTAAACAGCACACTCAACCTGTGGAATATGCCTTTAATACTCCTACAGACGATACTAGCCTTGCCAAAATTGTGTTGCCGCTACGGGAACAAAATCCTAACTTAACCGGTTACCACGTTCTTTATGACCCATTAGAAGCCTTAGCGGCTCGAATCGAGCTAATCAATAAAGCCGAAAAAAGTTTAGATCTACAATACTATATTTGGGATAACGACAAAATTGGTGCTTTGGCCCTACATGCCATGATCAAAGCTGCAGATCGTGGGGTGAAAATTCGTTTATTGGTCGATGACAACAATGCCAAAAAAATGGAAGGCATTTATATGGCACTCGACCAACATGCCAATATTGATGTCAAACTGTATAATCCCTACCGCTTCCGACATTTCCGCCCTGTCGATATGGTGCTGGATCTAAAACGCATCAACCGCCGTATGCACAACAAAAGCTTTATTGCAGACAATCAAATTGCTCTGATTGGTGGTCGCAATATGAGTAACCAATACTATAACGTCAGTGATAACTATCAATTTTCCGATGTTGACGTCATGCTGGTCGGTGCGGCATCCGATGAAATCATTCATTCTTTTGACGAATATTGGAATGATGACTATGCCTTTCCAGTACGCCAATTGGTTAATCCACGCCACTATTGCTTGCGCTTTGACAGTCTCAAACAACAACTCGATGACTATAACCAAGAAGCCACTGTGGTCAATTATTTGGACTTAGCCAATCGTTCACATGCCTTTGATGACTGGCTCAACAATAAAATCCAATTTGACTGGGTCAAAGCCGAAGTCGTCAAAGACTCCCCGAGCAAAATCAAATCAAAGGCTAAAAAAGAAGAGCATCTCAACTTTCAGCTGCTCAACCGTTTAGATAAACCGGAACAAAGTGTCGATATCGTTTCAGCCTACTTTGTCCCAGAAAAAAAAGGGGCTGAACGCCTAAAAAACCTTCGTGCAGATGGCGTAAAAATCAGAGTCTTGACCAACTCATTCCAGGCCAATGACGTGCCATTGGTTCATGCTTTTTATAGCAAATATCGTCAAGACCTCTTGGAACACGATGTTCAACTCTATGAGTTTCTCTCTAGACCTGATGCAGAAAACCTCAACACCAATACCAAAGAGTTGGCGGAAAAATCTAAAGTGAGTCTAAAAGGTTTAAGCCGTTCAAGCCTGCATGCCAAACTGATGGCAATTGATGAAAAACAAGTCTTTATCGGCTCATTTAACTTTGACCCTCGCTCAGCATATTTAAATACTGAAATTGGGGTATTACTGAATAGCCCACGCTTAGCCAAAGCAGTCCACTACACCATGGATGAAAATTTGAGTAAATATGCCTATAAGTTAGTGCTCAATGCAGACCAACAGATCAATTGGAAAATTAAGCTGTCAAATGGTCAAACGCGTATTTATCCACGTGAACCGAAAATCAAGTGGTGGCAAAAAGCAGGGGTGAAATTTATCTCTTGGTTGCCGCTCGAAGGCTTTATGTAAGGATTGTGCTGCAAAGGCATCCCCCTTGCAGCATGTATCACTAATTCATTAAGCTTCAACTGGAACTGGCGCTTTAAGGACTTTGGCTTGAAGTTCTGCCAATCCCTGATTCATTTTTTGCTGCACTTCTTGTGTCAGACTGTCAACAGTATGACCTGCCGAATCAATTGCGGGCAATGTCATCAGATGCGCAGTGACTTTCGGCATTTCTAAGACATTTTTGACATGTCGATCAAAGCTAATGTCTCCGACATAGGGCGCAATATTGTCCAGTTCACCGTCCTGATTCACATAGCAAATTAAGCAAATTTGGACTGGACGCTCAGCTTCAATCGCTGCACCTAAAATACGACCATGAATTTTTTTAATTTTGCTGCCATCCGAAGTCGTGGCTTCTGGGAAAAAGAGTACCGGCGTATCTTGTTTTAAGAAGCCCGTAATTTGTTCTTTAATTTTAATCGAGTCGCCAGAGCCACGCTTAATAAATAACGTGCCACCGCCTTTCGCCAAATTACCGAATACTGGCCATTTTTCAATTTCAGCTTTAGCCAAAAAGAAAACACGTGCACCTGAACCCAAAACTGCAACGTCTAACCATGAAATATGATTACTTACCCAAAGGGCGGGTTGACGTGGAATTTCACCATGTACTTTGACTTCAAGATTAAATACTTTGCATAACTTGCGACAAAAATACTGCACATAGCGGGTATTTTGCGGGTTATTCGGGTCTTTATACAATTGATGACGATAAACCAAATAAAAACCCTGCGTCACAGCAACGGCTGCTGCACCGACTTTTTTACAATACAAATAAAATTTTGAAAACACATTAATTTGCGGTGTATTGACGATTTGAGGTTGATTCATAAACGGTTCACTAAAATGACACGGTGCCACAATTTGGCGTAAATTTTCATCATCATATACCGAAGACAGTTTTTTTGCATTGATCATAAAAACCGAAGTCGAAGATAATATTTTTCCATTTTAATCGTTTTTAAAAATCAAATATCATTTTTATATCGATTTTAAAGGTTATGCATTATGAATCACTCACATTCAGATACCCCTCCTATTTCTTCATGGCAAGCTTTAAAAGCCATTGCTGGTTTTTCACTGATATATATGAGTGTGCTTTTTTTACTGGCACTGAGCTTTCACAGCTTTCTCTAATTGAATAGTACAACATACAGCAACTTAGCCATTAATCCCTCACTTAGATTAACCCTCGCACTCCATTTTCGCCTAAAATGAATCTTTAAACAGGAGTGTGTGCTGAGTGGAAAATTTAAATCAACATCAAGCGAGCGGTGAACGCGTAATTTTAGTCAGCGTAGCAGTACAAATGCTCGCAGACCTTGATGCCGAAGAATTTCACTTACTAGCTCAATCTGCAGGTGCCAATATTCTGCAGCATGTGCATGCTCAGCGTATTAAGCCTGATGCCAAATTATTTATTGGCTCAGGGAAGGCGGAAGAAATTGCAGAAGTGGTTGCAGAGCATGAAGTAGAATTGGTCATCTTTGACCATGCCCTCACCCCTGCCCAAGCACGTAATCTTGAACGCATCATGCGATGTCGTGTGGTCGATCGTACAGAATTAATCTTAGATATTTTTGCTCAACGCGCACGCACCTATGAAGGTAAATTGCAAGTTGAGTTGGCCCAATTACAACATATGGCTTCACGACTGATTCGTAGTCGCGGTAATCTCGATAGCCAAAAAGGCGGGATTGGCTTACGTGGACCGGGTGAAACCCTGCTTGAAACCGACCGTCGTCTACTCAAGCTCCGTATGGGACAACTCAAAGCGAAACTTGAGAAAGTCCGCCAAACACGTATGCAAGGCCGTGTGGCACGTCAAAAAGCCGCAGTTCCGACCGTGTCATTGGTCGGTTATACCAATGCGGGTAAATCGACCTTATTTAATAATTTAGCGAAAAGCGATGTCTATGCAGCAGACCAACTGTTTGCGACACTTGATCCGACCCTACGCCGTCTACATTGGGATGGTATCGGCAACTTAGTGCTCGCCGATACTGTAGGGTTTGTGCGTAATTTATCGCACTCATTAGTCGAGTCGTTTAAAGCCACCTTAGAAGAAACCTTGGAGGCGACCTTATTGTTACATGTCATTGACTCCAGCAGTCCTGACATGATGGAACAAATCGAGGCTGTCGAAAAAGTACTGAAAGAAATTGGTGTCGATGTTCCGATTCTGCGCGTTTATAACAAAATTGATGTCAGTGGTGAAGATCCTAAAATCATCTATGGCAAGCCTCATCAGCCGGAACGTGTTTATGTCTCAGCGCATAGTGGTAAAGGTCTACCCTTATTACGCCAAGCGGTTCAAGAATGCTTAATGGGTCAAATTCAAAGCTTTGAAGTTCATCTAAAACCGGCTTATGGTAAATTAAGAACACAACTGTATGCGCTCAATGTGATCCAAAATGAAAGTTATGATGAACAAGGCAACTTGATTTTGCATGTCATCATTGCCCCACATAAGTTAGAACAACTGATTAAACAGGCGCATTTACCCATTGATGAAATTTTGGGAACACGTGCGCAACAATTCCAACATCCTCTTGAAGAATTTGAAATTAAAGATTAAATCGGTTAAAACTTGATTTGTATAATTTTAACGAAAGACAAAAATGGACTGGATCAAGCGCATCGACTGGAAAGCCTGGATAGGCACTCTTGCATTAATTATTCTTTTCCGTGAAGGTGCGGTCTGGGTCATGAAGCAATTCAGTCACCCAGAATTAGGTAATCTCGTCGGACTGATTAGCTTGCTGATCGTGCTTTCATTTTGGAGAAAATTCAACAAAATTCCAGCCAGTTTGGTCGATACCAATAATAAAATCATGAAAGAAAGTGCCTTTGCCTTCTTACCCATTAGTGCAGGCTCATTGCTGATGATGATGCATTTAGGTGATGAAATTCCAATGTTTTTGATTGTTCTCTTTGTCAGCACCCTCATACCGCTGTGGGTCTACGCAAAAATGTCTAAGAAATGGCTATAAGGAGAATCAACATGCTTTCAATCATCTCTGGATTCATCATTACCCTGATCGCCTATCTTGTAGCAAAACCCATTAATAAAAAATTACCGCAAATCCCCGTGATTGTGATTGGGATGTTTTTCGTCATTGGTATGCTCTATCTTTTTGGCATTTCCTATGAAAGTTATATGGCACAGGTCAATCCACTGTTCAATAACTTACTCGGCTATGTCACAGTGGCCTTGGCCATTCCTTTAGCAGCAATGCGCTACGATGACTTGCCATTAAAAGCCGTGGGCGGGATTTTAGTCTTTGCCAGTATCAGTGCCGTTGCCCTCCCTATGGGGCTGGCTTATTTATTGCATTTGTCAGATCCAACCATTATGGCTTTTGCTACACGGGCAGTGACCACCCCAATTGCCATCAACATTGCGACGCTGCTGCATTCCCCGATTCCTTTGGTGATTTTGATTGTGATTTTATCAGGGGTGATTGGCGCAGCATTTTCACCCATCATACTCAAAAATATTCATGATGAACGTGCATCAGGACTCGCCTTAGGACTTGCTGCACATGCGATTGGCACAGCTCAAGCTTGGCAGCGCGGCAGCATTGCTGGGCGCTATGCAGCATTTGGCATGGCGGTAAATGCAGTCTTCACAGCAATCTGGTTGCCAACTTTCATACTCTATCTACAAAATATGTGACTGAGCAATCACTTTTAAATGATTGTTTTGTATAAAAAATAAACTTAATATAAATTCAAGGGTACGCCACAACACATTGAACGATGTGCTGTGGATGTTACATTTTTGGTAAAGTCACTTTTGTGCAACATGTCAACTTTCCCGAATAAAATGTAAATATTTAGGCTTAGAGTAGTTGCTCTAAGTCCAAATATTACCTAGTATGATCAATAAACCCTCACAAAGTGTATTGATAAAGGATTATTAATATGATCGAAAAAAGTTTGAAATGGGCTGCATTATTTGGTGCTGTAGTCACAAGCTCTGCACTCTATGCTCAAGATCTTACAGGGACTTGGCAACAAATTGACGATAAAACCGGTTCGCCTAAAGCACTGATCGAAATTCGAAAAGATGCCAAAGACACCTATACCGGCAAAATTGTGAAAGTGACGCCACGTCCGGGTTATACACCAAAGGAAAAATGTGTGAATTGCCCTGCACCTTATACCAACCAGCCTATTTTAGGGATGGATGTATTTAAGGGGCTGAAACTTGAAAGTGAAAATACCTACTCTCAAGGAAAAATTATTGATCCTTTAGCAGGCAAAATTTACAGCTTAAAAGGCAAAATTTCTGCCAATGGTAAGCGCTTACATTTACGTGGATATCTGGGGATTTCCGCAATTGGTCGTACACAGACATGGATTCGCGCTGAATAAATTTTAAATTTATTCAGTAAATTGATTTGATATAGGTGAACCACCTACAGGGAATATCTGATGAAAAAATTAAAAGTGAGCCTCTTATTCTTAGCTGCTGTAATGAGTGGTTCAGCTTTTGCTCAAGACCTTTCAGGGACTTGGCAACAAATTGATGATAAAACAGGTTCACAAAAAGCCATTATTGAAATCCGTAAAGAAAGTAATGGCACATTCGTGGGTAAAATCATCAAAGTGACGCCGCGTCCGGGCTATACACCGCGCGACACCTGCGTAAATTGCCCTGCACCTTATAAAAACAAACCGATTTTAGGCCTTGATGTGTTAACTGGTTTAAAACATGTTGAAGGGACCAATAACTACGACAAAGGCCGTATTATCGACCCACTTTCTGGCAAAATTTACGACACAAAAGTTCGCTTAAATGCCAGTGGCAAACGTCTCACGCTACGTGGCTATATGGGTGTATCAGCACTCGGTCGTAGCCAAACTTGGATTCGCCAAGAATAAGTTCAATGTTATAAAAACCGCCGCCATGGCGGTTTTTTTATGCCTAAGATATTCAAATTATTTTAAAAAATTAAGTTGACTATTCTCGTAAACTTTCTAACATACGTGCTCATAAATCACGCTTCTAGGGGAAAAGCGATTATGTTTAAAAAAATATTATTCAGCCTATGCACATTCGGTTTGATGAATGGTGCATTTGCAAATGACATTGCTGGCACGTGGCAACAAATTGACGATAAAACAGGAGCGGCCAAAGCGATTATTTCGATTCACAAAGAATCCAATAATACCTATACCGGTAAAATTATTAAAATTACACCACGTCCTGGCTATACACCGCAAAAAAACTGTAATAAGTGCCCAGCACCTTATACCAACCAACCGATTCTCGGCATGGAAATTGTTAAAGGTTTAAAGCAAATTAATAATACAAATAATTATGAAAAAGGTCGTATTATCGACCCTCTTTCTGGCAAGGTTTATGATGCTAAAGTGCGCTTAAACAGCACAGGAAAACGTATTTCGATCCGTGCAAGTATTGGCGTTTCAGTCTTGGACCGTAACCAAACTTGGATTCGTTTAGACTAATCCTCACACCAATAAAAAAGCCGCACGAATGCGGCTTTTTTATTTTTAAATACTTACATTACAGGATTATCGACCGCAAACATGCACTGATCTTCTAAACGATAGGCCATCAACTGATTGCCCCAAACACATCCGCCATCCACATTTTGGATTTTTGCTGAAATGCTTTTTCCTTGCAAAGCCGCCCAATGACCAAAAAGAATTTGATGGGTCTGCGCTGCTTGTGACTCAAACTCAAACCATGGTTGAAAACCCTTCGGCATAGGGTCATCGAGTGAGTCTTTAAAACTAAACTCTAAACGGCCTTCAGCATCGGTTAAGCGCATGCGGGTCAGATAGTTGGTAATACAGCGTAAGCGCGCATGACCCGACAAATCATCCGACCATAGGTTCGGCTCTTTACCGTACATCACTTGAAGAAACGCATCGACCACATCAAAGTCGTCATGACCAATCACCGCTTCCACTTCTTTTGCCAAATCAGCGGTTTGCTGCGCAGTCCAATTCAAAGGAATACCCGCATGAGTCAAAATGGTTTGCTCATTCGGAAATAGACACAGCGGCTGCTTGCGTAACCAATCAATCAAATCATCACTTTCTAAAGCGTGAATCACATCATCGATATTGTCTTTAGGATTGATATCCTTAATACCGCGAGCGCATGCCAGCAAAGTCAGATCATGATTGCCCAGTACCGTCGCCGCAACTTCACTATCCACTAATTTTTTGATGAACCGCAAAGCGCCTACCGAGTTTTCACCCCGTGCGACGAGATCACCGGCAAACCATATAAAATCTTGGTCTGCATCAAACTTAATCTCTTTCAGTAAAGCTTTTAATGCTTCAAAACAGCCTTGAACATCACCAATGACATAGTTATAGCGAATATTGCGAGTCATAATTATTTAAGCCACCATTTGATCTGCTAATGCGACAAATTCTGCAAGTGTTAGGGTTTCTGGACGCGCCATTGGATCAACCCCTGCATTTTCAAAACCATCTTCAACCAACATGCCTTTTAAGCTGTTACGCAAGGTCTTGCGGCGCTGAGTAAAGACATGTGAAACTAAACGCGCAAGCGCTTTTTCATCTTTCGCCATAATCGGTTTAACGGCATAAGGCTCTAAACGGAATACCGCAGAGGTGACTTTTGGCGGCGGATTAAATGAGCCCGGTGGCACTTCAAATAAAAACGTCGGTTTGCAGAAATATTGAATCATCACCGATAAACGACCATATTCTTTAGTATTCGGTGAAGCGGTAATACGGTCCACGACTTCTTTTTGCAGCATGAAGTGCATGTCTTTGACTTTGTCGCCAAACTCCAAGAGATGAAACAGCAGCGGAGTCGAGATGTTATACGGCAAGTTGCCAACCACGCGCAGAGGACGGCCTTCGGCAAACAGCTCGGTAAAGTCATATTTCAGCGCGTCGGTTTCAACAATGGTCAAGCGCTCAGGATGCGGCACACGGCCCGGCAAACCTGCAGCTAAGTCACGGTCCAGCTCAACCACAGTTAGAGCATCACATTCACCAATTAAAGGCGATGTAAGCGCGGCAAGACCGGGACCAATTTCGACAATATTGTCACCAGTACGCGGATTTACCGAACGTACAATTTTGGCAATAACACGTTGATCATGTAAGAAATTCTGTCCAAACCGCTTACGCGTGTGATGCCCTTCATCTTTTGGGTTTAGGGCATTAATTTGATACATAAAATTCTCCGCATAGGTTTATTACAACGATTACTGACTTGATTCAAATTCACTCAAGCGAGCAAAAATTTCTTCGGACTTGGCCACATTATCCCGAGCCGCGTTAATTACACTGAGCAATGGCTCTCTTTGTTTCAACAAAGCCATTGTTTCAGATTTCATCATTTCTTCAGTTTCAGCCTGAATGGAGAGCAAACTTTCACGCATTTCAGCATTGTTTACGCGCTCTACACCGAGTTCGGGATTACCATTCAGTTGAGCCTTCAAAAAAATATTGAAAGTTTCAAAATCTGCTAAAAAGTCATCTAAATCGTCTGGATGAATAGAATTCACATCAGTTAAATTCAGCAAAGAATCCAACAGCCGTCCCGCAATAAAGACTTGATTTTTAGCAATAATCGCTTGCATTGCTGAATTGTTTGCTCTAGCCATCATATCAGCCAGAAGGTTATATTCAGCTTGAATACCTGGAATGGTTTCACTTACAAGAATTTGATATTCATATAGCGCATTCAGGCTATTTTGATGCTGTACAAGCAGATCAATATTAGCATTGATTGCCTGCCCATCTTGAAGCATTTTATCAGCACCGCCACGATTCGCATATTTTTTATGCATCGCGGTCAGCGCTTGATTAAATTTTTGCTGATTATGTTTAAAGCCATCCACGGCAGCCGGTGATGCAAAACGTATAAATCCTTCCGTCTGTTTTGGAATTTGCAGCGATAATACTTTTAAGTCACAAGAATGATGATCTGTAGCGAGCGTTGAACATGCTGACAGCATCAACGCTAACGCAATCCCAAAAAATGGGCGAATGATCGATTTCGCCCTAAGCATCTTGTTATTTTCCTGTTTTATTTTTGATAATTTTTTACTATTATTCATATAAAATTCAAACCTTTATTATTAAGTTTCGTTATTTTTCGCACGTGCTAATTCTAAAGCTAAATCGACCGCCACCTGTAAACTCGAACTTTTAGCAAGACCAGTTCCAGTCAGTGACAGTGCTGTGCCGTGATCCACTGAAGTCCGAATAAACGGTAAGCCCAAAGTGATATTGATGGCTTCGCCAAAGCCCTGCGACTTTAACACAGGCAAGCCCTGATCGTGATACATCGCCAAAACCGCATCGGCATCTTTTAAATTTTCAGGGGTAAATAAGGTATCAGCAGGTAAGCTCAGGCTCATATTCACCCCTTGAGCGCGATAACGCTCTAGCACCGGATTGATCACTTCAATCTCCTCCATGCCCAAATAGCCATCTTCACCCGCATGCGGATTTAAACCGCAGACTAAAATATGCGGATGATCTTTTTTAAATTGGGTTTTTAAATCATGAATTACAATATCAATGACTTGATGCAAACGTTCTTGAGTAATGGCATCCGCAACATCACGAAGCGGTAAATGTGTTGTTGCCAATGCGACACGGAGCGTTTTGGTCGCAAGCATCATCACGACACGATCAACGCCTGCAAATTCTTGATAAAACTCCGTATGTCCGCTGAAATGGATACCGGCATCATTAATAATCGACTTTTGCACAGGTGCAGTTGCAACACCTACACTTTTGCCAGACATCGCATAATCTGCAGAACGACGTAATTGTTCCAACACATAGGCTGCATTATTCACATCTAACTGACCTGCGATGACAGGTTTAGTCACAGGCACATGTTCTACATAAAGCTGACCTAGAGCTGCCGACTCCTCCTGCCCAACATAGTCGATCAGTTCAACTTCGAGCTTTAATTGTTGAGCGCGCTTGAGCAGCAAATCTTTATCAATAAGAACCACAATTGGCCTTTCATCTATTCGATTGGCTAAGCTCAAACAAATATCAGGTCCGATACCTGCGGGTTCACCGCTCGTGATATATAAAGGCAGCATGGGTTTATCCTGTGTGTGCAATAACATTATTATACTGTGTGATGCACATGACAGACCTAATTTTATTGACTAAAAATACCTGACAAAACTCAAAAATAAGCGCGTTGTACGACATTGTATGGAATGAAATCGAAAGCAAAACCTAAAATGTCAATGATCCAAATCAATGCAAATAAGAATCATAATGCCGCGCTGAACGACTGACACATGCTGCGGGTACTTCGTTATCAACCAAAAAGACATAACGCTCACAAGCAATAATCCAATCAACAGATAAACCAATAAATAACTAAGGAAAAATAAAGTGAGCATCATCAACAAAACGATGATCGCACCATCCGCCCCATGCAAATATACCAAATACAAAAAAGTTGGGCTTAAAATCAAGGTGCTACATAAGCCCATTAAATACCACCAATGTCGCAAAATAAGGGTTCAGATGTGTTTTTTAACAGATTAGAATTCGACATGATTTACTTTCATCCGCTTTTTTTATAATTTCTGGATTATCTACTGTTTATTGCTGAAGAAATATACTACAATACAGCGCTTGAAATTTTATATTTTCATTTGTGATTCTTCACGTATTCGTATAGAATCGCGTCTCCTTTTGTTTGGACAGCTTCCATAGTCCAAACCAACTATAATAGGTAGTGGTTTAATGAAAACTCTCAGCGCTAAGCCAGCTGAAGTTCAACACGACTGGTACGTTGTTGATGCTTCTGGCAAAACTTTAGGTCGCCTTGCGACTGAAATCGCTCGTCGTTTACGCGGTAAGCACAAAACTTCTTATACTCCTCACGTTGACACTGGTGACTACATCGTTGTTATCAATGCTGAGCAAGTTCAAGTGACTGGTAAAAAATCACTTGATAAGAAATATTATCGCCACACTGGTTTCCCTGGTGGTATTCGTGAAACTAATTTCGAAAAATTAGTTGCTCACAAACCAGAAGAAATCTTCGAACGTGCTGTAAAAGGCATGTTGCCAAAAGGTCCTCTTGGTTATGCAATGATCAAGAAAATGAAAGTGTACGCTGGTACTGAGCATCCACATACTGCTCAACAGCCACAAGTTTTGGACATCTAAGGGATACAGCACATGGCTACTAACTATGGTACAGGTCGCCGTAAGACCGCAACTGCACGTGTTTTCCTATCAGCTGGTACTGGTAAACTCGTAATCAACAACCGTTCTTTAGAACAATATTTCGGTCGTGAAACTGCTCGTATGGTTGTTAACCAACCACTTGAGCTTTTAGAAGCTACTGAGAAATATGACCTTTACATCACTGTTGCTGGTGGTGGTATCGGTGGTCAAGCAGGCGCTATCCGTCACGGTATTACTCGTGCATTGATCGCTTCTGACGAAACTCTTAAACCTGCTCTTCGTCAAGCTGGTTTCGTTACTCGTGATGCTCGTGAAGTTGAACGTAAGAAACTTGGTTTACGTAAAGCTCGTAAACGTCCTCAATTCTCTAAACGTTAATTCGTTTACCGAATCGGACAAAAAACCTTGGCTTATGCCAAGGTTTTTTTATATCTTGATTTTTATGAAGATGATGCAAATAGAATAACGATCCGATAAACAAAAAGACTAAAACTCGCAATTAAGCATATAACCGACAATATTAGTGTAATTGTACAGATGGTCATTTTGCTTTTTTGTTCTAGGATATCATCCTCTGCTCCATAATCAGAGGCATAACCTCCAGCGAGTGCCGTATAAAAGCCAATGCCCATAAAAATAACTGCAGCAAAAAATAATATTTTTTGTACAAGTGCAATGGTCATCATGCGGTGACGATCAGGTAAATGAATGACATGAAAAGCTATCAGATAAAATCAAATAAAACAAAACTGTAATTTTCACTGTAGCTGCATTGATATTGCTAAAGTCTCCGTGATTTTACTGTCTAATTTTAGTATCCTATCTTATTCATTTCTCATCGTCTCGGATTATGTCAGTCGAAAATGCACCTCTCCAAGGAATTACGCTTTACAGTCATGCGGATGACTTTCGCTCACACTGGATACGCTATGTACTTGCAGAGAAGCAAATCAAACATAATTTAATTATTGCTGATGATGAAGACGAAGATCTTGCGAGTTTAAATCCCTACAATCAACTTCCGATGATGATTGAAAATGGCCTAAAACTCTATAACAGCAGTATTATTGCCGAATATTTAGATGACCGTTATCGTCAAAATAAACTGTATGCAGATGCACCTATGCCTCGTGCAGAGCAACGTCAATATGTATGGCGCTTCGAACAAGATTGGTTAAGACTTGCCGATATTATGCTTCGCCATCCCGATACCCTCGATGAAAAAGCCAAGCAAAAAGCACAAAAACAATTACGTGATACACTCATTTCACTAACCCCCTTGTTTCAGCATTATCCTTATTTTATGTCTGAACAATTTAGCATGTTAGACTGTATGCTCGCGCCTATATTTCTGCGCCTAAAAGCCATGGGTATTGAGCTTCCCAAACAGCAATGCCGCCCTATATTTCTCTATTGCCAACGCATCTTTAGCCGTCCAGCATTTATCAAATCAATGACATTGCAGGAAAAAAATCGCTATAGCGAGCTTTTAGTAAAAAATTAATTTTCCATAAATATTCGAGTAAGCATTATGTCTGAACAGGAACTACAACTCACTCCAACACGTCCATACTTAACACGGGCACTTTATGAATGGATTTGTGAAAACCAACTTACCCCCTACCTACTTGTCGATGCGACACAGAATGGTACGATGGTGCCAGTTCAATATATTCAAGATGGCCAAATTGTCCTGAATATCGCACCTCATGCAACGCATGCGCTACACATGAGTAATGAGACGATTACTTTCTCTGCACGCTTTGGTGGCGTTTCGCAAAACCTCTATATCCCCTTTTCTGCTGTTCTAGGCATCTATGCACGTGAAAATGGTCAAGGCATGTTCTTCGATCCTCAAGAATATGAAGGTATTCAGAATGATCAAAATGCTTTAAAATCAAACGACCAAGAACAACAAGAGCAACCGAAGAAAAAACCGGGTTTAAGGTTGCTCGATTAAAGAATAAGGAAGCGAATAATGGCTTTTGATTTAGTACAATATTTTGTCGAACAAATAGAATCTCAAAAGCCTACGCTTTTAAGTCATTTAAATCGTGAAGAAAAACGACAACATTTACGTGAAATTAATGCTTTAACCTTAGGTGAATTGATTCATCAGCTACGCATTAATGGTGAAAAGGTTTATCAAGAAATTACTCAGCCTGATGAACTCTATATTCAGGAAGTTTCACGTCATCTCACCACCAACCCTTCAAATGCATCAACATTAGAACGCTCTGAACTCGAAAACCTAACTACAGAAGTTTTTCATTTACAATTAAATGAATTAAAACAACTTCATGATACAGGCTCACATTCACCGCAAAGTATTCGAGAATTACTCAACGGACAAATTGAACATCTTTCTGGTCAAGCGGATGATTGGGTTTGGTCAACAAACAACCTAACAGAGCTCCTTGGTTCTAAACCAAATCTTCAAGAAGAGATATCATTAGAGGCATCAATGAAGGAGTTCAATCAAATGGTTAATCAACAACATACACAAGAAGACGTAACAACTGAAGTACAAGTACCGACTTGGTCAAAAATTGTAGAGCCAGTAGTTGCAGTGGTGATTCTATGGATTTTGGCATCTGCAGCATGTAATATTTTTGCTTAATTGACTTCATTTCTCTAAATCTATGACCTGCTTTTTAAGCAGGTTTTTTTTAATCGAATATTTAGGATATTGATATTTTAAATATAAAATTTACCCGATAAAAGTAGCCAAATAATGATCCCAGGCAGTATCGTGGACAACCTATCCCTCTAAATTCTTAAAATATTTCTGCTCAAAGGCTTCTGGGCTTAACCAACCATTTGCAGAGTGCCTTCTCACTCGATTGTAGTAAATCTCAATATAGTCAAACAAGACAACATTGGCTTCTTTTCGGGTCAAAAATACACTGCCATGTACCACATGACCTTTAAATGTGTGAAAGAAGCTTTCTGTTACTGCATTATCCCATGAGCAATATACTGCGCAAGGCCTCGTCTAGACATGCTTTGGATGCAGTTATTCATCTAGACATGCTTTGGATGCAGTTATTCATCAATAATAGCGCTCTAAAATCACGACTACAGTGCTGTGAGCCTTGGTCAGAATGGACCATGATATTCGTTGGATACCCGCCCACAATTCAAATTATGCAGTCATTGGCTTATGTTAGCTTGGATGATTTCAGAAGAACGAACCATTCATGAAATTTTAAATAAACCCTTTTATCATCCAACTTTAGAAGAAGGGTTAAGAACTGCATTAAAGCATGCACGACGTCAGTTAAGATAATTTTATCGTTTTAGGTCGATTTATAGCGTTGGATTTCCAACGCTTTATTTTCGCCCCCTTTTATCTTTTTTCCACGCATAAAAAAACACCCCCTGAGATATCAGGGGGTGTTTCGAATAATGAGCTGGCGATGACTTACTCTCACATGGGTAACCCCACACTACCATCAGCGCTAAGAGGTTTCACTTCTGAGTTCGGGAAGGGATCAGGTGGTTCACTCTTGCTAT